>CAYOUO010000256.1:0-9696 GCA_964407155.1 uncultured Hyphomicrobiales bacterium
CATCGACGATTTCGGCGCGGGCTTTTCGTCATTCGAGCATCTGCGCAGCCTGCGCTTCGACCTCCTGAAAATCGCCGGCATCTTCGTCGAGGATCTGCCGCGCAGCCGGGACAACCAGGCCTTCGTGAAAGCGCTGACCGAACTTGCCCGGAACTTCGGCACGGAAATCGTCGCCGAATGGGTGCGCGACGAAGAGACCCTGGCAATTCTGCAAGGCTACGGCGTTGCTCTCGTGCAGGGCGCGCTCACCGGCGAGCCGACGCTGGAGTGGGGGCTGCCTCGCCCGGAGGCGGACGCCGCGCGCAAAGCCGGCTAGACGCTGCAGCGGCCGGGCAGACTTACTTCTTCGTCGAGAGCTGGTTGAGACGCGATTGCATCTCGTCGAGCTGCCGCTTCAGCGCCTCGATGTCGCCGGTCTCTGCTTTTGCGGCGGCTGGCGGCGCCTCGCGCGGTGCGGCGCTGCCGTTGCCGTTGCCGAACGGCAGGAACATGCGCATCGCCTGTTCGAACATCTCGGTGTTGCGGCGCACCTGCTCGTTCATCGCATCGAGCGCGCCGGGACCGAAGGCGTTGGAGGGAAACGCGCCCTGGCCAAACGCATTGGCCATCTGGCTGCGCAGCTTGTCCTGCTCGCGCACGAGCGAATCGAGCGAAAAATCGAGATAGGTCGGAATGAGGTTCTGGATCGAGTCGCCGTAGAAGCGAATGAGCTGGCGCAGAAAGGTGATCGGCAGAAGATTCTGGCCCTTGTTCTCCTGCTCGAAGATGATCTGGGTCAGCACCGAACGGGTGATGTCATCGCCGCTCTTGGCATCGACGACCGTAAAGTCCTCGCCGTTCTTCACCATGTCGGCGAGGTCCTCCAGGGTAACGTAAGTCGAGGTCCCGGTGTTATAGAGACGCCGGTTGGCGTACTTCTTTATAGTTATAGGTTCCTTGTCCTTGGCCATGTCACGCCACCTTTGAGACGACTGCTTCTCCCCGTCACCCGGCCAGTCCTGCGCCGGTTTTCTCTTTCATCGCACCACGATACGGGCTTTTTCTGAACAGCGCCAATATATTGTGCGCTGCGAGGGTTACATTTGCGGCGCAGCGATTGACATGGTTATCGCCCGCTGTCTGTAGTTTCCCTGCCAGCCAACTGCATGGGTCAGGAGTTTCCGCATGTCCGCCAATGAGATCGTCATTGCCGCCGCCGCGCGCACCCCCGTCGGTTCCTTCAACGGCGTGTTCGGCAACCTGCCCGCCCATGAATTGGGCGCGACTGCCGTTGGCGAGGTGTTGAAACGATCGGGCGTGGCGCCGGCGGAGGTGAACGAAGTGATCCTCGGCCAGATTCTCACCGCTGCCGAGGGCCAGAACCCCGCGCGGCAGGCCGCCATGGCCGCCGGCCTTCCCAAGGAAACCACCGCCTGGCTGGTCAACCAGCTCTGCGGTTCGGGCCTGCGCGCCGTCGCGCTCGGCTTTCAGCAGATCGCCGGTGGCGATGCCGACATCATCGTGGCGGGCGGCCAGGAATCGATGTCGATGGCGCCGCACGCGGCGCATCTGCGCTCCGGCACCAAGATGGGCGATCTCGCCCTGGTCGACACGATGATGAAGGACGGTCTCGTCGATGCCTTCCACGGCTATGCGATGGGTGTGACCGCCGAGAACGTCGCGCGCGAGTTCCAGATCACGCGCCAGCAGCAGGATGAGTTCGCCGTCGCCTCGCAGAACAAGGCGGAAGCGGCGCAGAAGGGCGGGCGCTTCAAGGACGAGATCGTGCCGGTGACGATCAAGGGCAAGAAAGGCGACACGGTCGTCGATCAGGACGAATACATCCGTCCGGGCACGACGATGGATTCTGTCGGCAAGCTGCGTCCCGCCTTCCAGAAGGACGGCACCGTCACCGCCGCCAACGCCTCCGGCATCAACGACGGGGCGGCTGCTGTCGTGCTGATGACTGCCGCGGAGGCGCAGCGCCGCGGCATTGCCCCGCTCGCCCGCATCGTGTCGTGGGCAACCGCCGGCGTCGATCCGGCGGTTATGGGCACCGGCCCCATTCCCGCCTCGCAGAAGGCGCTGAAAAAGGCAAACTGGAGCGTCGACAAGCTCGATCTCATCGAGGCCAACGAGGCGTTCGCCGCGCAGGCTTGCGCGGCCAATATCGGCATGGGCTGGGACACCGCGAAGGTCAACGTCAACGGCGGTGCGATCGCGCTCGGCCATCCGATCGGCGCCTCAGGCGCACGCGTTCTCGTCACGCTGCTCTACGAGATGAAGCGCCGCGACGCGAAGAAGGGCCTTGCCACGCTCTGCATTGGAGGCGGCATGGGCGTCGCCATGTGCGTCGAGCGCTGAGCGGCGATTAACCGCGCGCTTCTTCGTCACGCGTTTCTCGGCGATATGGCGGCGCCGTGCCGGTTTTCGCGTGCGCCGCAGCAACGAATTTTCGGCTTCCGCGCGCCGGCGTGCTTTCGCCCGAGTCCCGTGCATGCTTTGATCGGCATCCAGTCAGGGTACCGGAGAGAGAAACGTCGTCATGCCGAGAGTTGCGATCGTCACGGGAGGCACGCGTGGAATTGGTGCGGCGATCGCAAAGGCGCTGAAGGCAGGCGGAGCGACCGTTGCCGCGGTCTACGTAGGCAACGACGAGGCGGCGAAGAAGTTTTCCGCGGAGACCGGCATCGCAGCCTACAAGTGGGATGTCGCCGATCACGTGGCTGCGGCGGCCGGCGTTGGTAAGGTCGCGGCCGACCTCGGCCCGGTCGACATTCTGGTCAACAACGCCGGGATCACGCGCGACGCGATGTTCCAGCGCATGACGTGGGAGCAGTGGTCGGCGGTCCTGCACACGAACCTCGATTCGATGTTCGCGATGACGCGGCCGCTGATCGAGGGCATGCGCGAGCGCGGCTGGGGACGCATAGTCAACATTTCGTCGGTGAACGGGCAGAAAGGCCAGATCGGCCAGGCAAATTATTCCGCTGCCAAGGCCGGCATCATCGGCTTCACCCGCGCGCTGGCACAGGAAAATGCACGCAAGGGCGTCACCGTGAACGCGATCTGCCCGGGGTATACCGATACCGACATGGTCGCCGGCGTTCCCGAAAAAGTGCTGGAGCAGATCGTCGCGCAGATTCCCGTCGGCCGTCTCGGCCGGGCGGAAGAGATCGCGTCGCTTGCGGCCTATCTCGTTTCGGATGCGGCCGGGTTCATGACTGGCGCGGTCCTCAGCATCAACGGCGGCCAATACATGGCGAGCTGATTGCCGGCGCGGGCTCGGCTCGCCACGGTCTGTGCGGCCCGAGACTTATTCGTCGAGACGGTTGCGATTGTACGAAGCGATGATGCGCTGAATCTGGTCGCCGATGTCGTTGCTCTCGCCGTCGTCGACCTCGGTCGGCTCATCGTCGCCTTCGGGCGCTGCTTCGGCTGGTTGTGCCGTCTGGCGCGTGGCGGGTTTGCCGCGCGCCACGTTCGGTGCCTCGGGAACGGAATCGTCCACCAGCACGTCGACCGCTTCCGCGATCGCCGCGAGAATCGAGGTCTCGAGATTTTCCGGCGCTTGCGCCGGTTGCTTCGCGGCCCACTTTCCGTTCTCTTCGCCGGGCGGAGCGGTGGGCGGCGCGGGATGAGCGGCGACCGGCGCCGGTGGCACGGCATCGGCGCGGCCCGGCGTCTTCTTCATTTTTGCCGACGCGGCGATGCGGGCGGCGATCACCGCCTTTGCCTCTTCGCGGGCGACGGGGGCAGGTGCCGGACGAATGGGCTGCGCGGGTTTCACAGTGGCGGCCGATTTCGGCAGCTCGACCGGCTTCACCAGCGGCGGCTTGGACGGGACCGGCGCGGCAACCGCCGCCCGTGGCGGCTGGGGCTTCGCCCGCTCGTTCGGACGCACGACCGCCCTGGCCACCTCGCGCTCGATCGTCTCGGCAATGCGAGCCCGCGTCTCGGCCGAGGGCGGCACCGTTGTCTGGGCTTCGGTGGCAGGCGGCGATGAGGTCGCGGCAGACGCCTGGCGCGTCGCCGGTGCCGAAGGGCGCCCCTGGAACCACGCCGCCAGAAGCTGCTCCTCGCGCGGGTCGAGCTTG
Organism: uncultured Hyphomicrobiales bacterium; assembly: GCA_964407155.1. Taxonomy (GTDB): domain Bacteria; phylum Pseudomonadota; class Alphaproteobacteria; order Rhizobiales; family Kaistiaceae; genus DASZQY01. The sequence goes on from CAYOUO010000256.1 coordinate 4,077, forward strand.
ATCCCGGCGCTGTTGATCAGGTAGCGCGCCTGTTCGCGGAAGACTTCCGCCAGCCGCTCGGCGTTGTCGCTGGTCGAGAACACGTGACCCTTGAGCGCCAGCCCCTTGACGATGAACACCACCTGCCGCCGTGTCACGTTGCGTCCGGCTTCGGTCATCCGGTCGGCGACGTTCTTGGCGGTGGTCTGGAAATGATATCCGTTCGCCGTGATCTCTTCGGTGAGATGGCGGAAAAGGTCCGCGAACGTCTTCGGCGACAAGAGCGGAATGTTGGTCGCCGCGTGGATCTTGCGCGCGAAGGCCTCAATTTCCGCGCGTTCGGTCGCGGCGGCCGGCGCACGCGTCTCGGGTTGCGGCGGCACGGCCTGGGGCGAGGAAAGGCGAACGAGGCTGACCGGGTCGATCACGATGTCGGCCATCGCCTTTTCGGCCGTCGAGGTCCGGTCGTCGCCGAGAATGACCACCGTTCGCTTGGCGGCCTTCAGCCGCGCGATCAGCGGGGCAAGTTCGCTGCCCGGACTGAGCAGGATGAATTCGCTGAAGCCATCGGCGCGGCCAAGCGCTTCGATAGTGTCCATCGCCATGTGGAGGTCGGCGGACCCGCGCGTTCCATCGCCCGAATCGACCACATCGAAGCCCGCTGCCGTCAGCCGGTCGCGCAGCTTGCCGTTGACGATGGCGCCGGCGTAACAGCGCTTGACGGCCAGCTTCCGCTTGCCCGCTCCGGGGCCGACCAGCCGGCCGTCCTCCAGCGCCGCCAGCCAGCTCGGGGCGCCATCGCCGATCTGGCCTTCTCCGCCCGCCGCGGCAAAGCTCCGCTGCAGGTTGTCGTAGTCGACCAGGAGAACGCTCGTTATCGCTTCAGCCATCATCGTTCCCGGACGGGCGGGGTTCCACGGTGCGCTTTTACGCTATGGTATCCGTAGCTTATGCTGGTCACCGGGTCGCGGTCCACACTTCATCGCCCATTTTCCGGCAAAGCTGAAGAGGAAGCTTGTCCCCACGGTTACTTTTCGCGCGGGCGTTCGGTTTTCCACCGGCCGCCGCCCCGGTTCCACCCTCCTGGAGCGTCTTTCCATGCGGCTTTCCGATTTCCGCGTCCTTACCTTTGACTGCTACGGAACCCTCATCGACTGGGAAAGCGGCATCGTTGCCGCGCTGAAGCCGCTTGCGGCGCGCGCCCGCCGCGAATTGACGCGCGACGATATCCTCGAGGCCCATGCCCGCCATGAATCCGCGCAGCAGGTCTTCACTCCGGCGCGTTCCTATCGCGACATTCTCGCCACCGTCTGCAAGCGGCTGACCGAGGAATGGGAGGTGGCGGCCACGTGGGAGGAATGCGCGGCCTATGGCAACTCGGTCGGCGACTGGCCGGCGTTTCCGGACAGCGCAGAGGCACTCGCCTATCTGAAGCGCTTCTACCGGCTGGTCGTTCTCTCCAACGTCGATAACGCCAACTTCGCCCGCAGCAACCAGCGTCTCGGCGTCGCCTTCGACGCGGTTTACACCGCCGAGGACATTGGCTCCTACAAACCCGCAGTCCGGAACTTCGAATACATGCTGGCGCGACTCGAAGAGCGCGGCATGAAGAAATCCGAAATCCTGCACACCGCGGAAAGCCTGTTTCACGATCACGCCACGGCGAACGCCGTGGGTCTCGCGTCGTGCTGGATCCATCGCCGGCATGACCGCGAGGGCTTTGGCGCCACGATGAATCCCGGCGCGATGCCGCGCATCGATTTCCGCTTCACCAGCCTTGGCGAACTGGCCCGCGCCCATGCAGCGGAGTTGAGCGACGACTGAGTGCCGGTCGGCTGCCCAGCAGTGGAAACGGGGGGAGACACCCCGCGGACTATTCCGCCGGCATCCGCTCCGCCTCGATCTCGGCAGCATCCTCGCGCGATCTGCGGCTGAACAGGCCGATCACGAAGACAAAGAACACCGGAACAAAGGGCACCGCCACCACCGTTGCGGTGATCATGCCGCCCAGCACGCCGGTACCGATCGCGTTCTGGCTGGCGGCGCTGGCGCCCTTGGCAATGGCGAGCGGCATCACGCCCAGCGCGAAAGCCAGCGACGTCATGATGATTGGGCGAAACCGGATGCGGGCCGCCTCGACCACCGCTTCGCGCAGCGTGCGTCCGTTCTTGTGAAGGTCCTTGGCGAACTCAACGATGAGGATCGCATTCTTCGACGACAGACCGATGATCGCGATCATGCCGACCTTGAAGTAGACGTCGTTCGACATGCCGCGAAACGTCACCGCAAGCACCGCGCCGACGATGCCGAGCGGCACCACCAGCATGACCGAAAGCGGGATCGACCAGCTCTCGTAAAGCGCCGACAGCAGCAGGAAGACGAAAAGGACGGTAAGCCCCATCAGATAAGGCGCCTGGGCGCCGGACTGGATTTCCTGCAGGGACTGGCCGGTCCATTCATAACCGAAGCCGTTGGGCAGATCGCTTGCCAGCCGTTCCATCTCCTTGATCGCGGTGCCCGACGAGTAGCCGGGCGCCGCCCCGCCGCTGATGCGGATGGCCGGATATCCGTTGTAGGCAACGACCTGCAGCGGCCCCTTGCTCCAGTCGATGCGCGCGAAGGCGCCGAGCGGCACCATGCCGCCCTGTGCATTGCGCACGTTCAGCTTCAACAGATCGTCGGCCTGCATGCGATTGCCCTGATCGGCCTGGATGAGCACGCGCTGCAGCCGGCCGGCGTTCGGAAACTGGTTGACGAAAGACGAACCGACGTAGTCGGACAGGGCGGCGTTGATGTTCGCGAACGTCACGCCGAAGGTGTCGGCCTTGTCACGATCGATGATGAGATTGATCTGCGCCGCGTCGGGCAACCCTTCGATGCGCAGCCCGGTCAGGATCGGACTCTGTGCCGCCGCTGCCATCAACTGGGCGCCGGCAGCGGCGAGCGCGGTCTCACCCAGCCCGCCGCGATCCTGAAGGCGGAAGGTGAAGCCGTTCGAGGTGCCGAGACCGGAAATCGGCGGCGGTGAAAGCGCGAACGCGAGCACGTCTCGCAGGCCGGCGAAAAACTGGTTGGCCCGGTCGGCGATCGCGGGCGCGGAATTCTCGGCGTTCCGAACTGCCCAGTCCTTGAACGTGATGAATCCAAGCGCGGCCGTGTCGCCGGCGCCCGAGAAGCTGTAGCCCTGAATGATCGTGCGATTGGCGACGCCCGGTTCCTGGGCGAAATGGTCCTCGACCTTGCCGATGGCGGCGCGGGTGCGATTGCTGGACGCCTCCGGCGGGGTCTGCATGTCGACGAGGACGAAGCCCTGATCTTCGTTCGGCAGAAACGACGTCGGCAGGCGCATGAAGATCCAGCCGAGGGCGACGACCAGGGCGAGATAGACCAGCATCAGCCGGCCGGCGCGGCGGATCGCCCAGGCGACGATCGAGGTATATCCGTTGCGGGTCCGGTCGAAGCCGCCGTTGAACCAGCCGAAGAAGCCGCGCTTGTGCTGATGTTCACCTTTGGCGATCGGCTTGAGGAAGCTGGCGCACAGCGCCGGCGTGAACGAGAGCGCGAGGAATCCGGAAAAGGCGATCGACACCACCATCGTCAGGCTGAACTGCCGGTAGATGATGCCGACGGCGCCCGGGAAAAACGCCATTGGGATGAACACGGCGGTCAGCACCAGCCAGATGCCGATGATGGCGCTGGTGATCTGCGACAGCGCCTTTTGGGTGGCCTCGCGCGGCGACAGGCCCTCTTCCGACATGATGCGCTCGACGTTTTCGACGACAACGATCGCATCGTCGACGAGAATGCCGATCGCCAGCACCATGGCAAACATGGTGAGGACGTTGATCGAGAAACCGGCGGCGTAAAGGACTGCACCGGTGCCCGCGAGAGCGACGGGAATCACCAGGGCCGGGATCAGCGTGTAGCGGATGTTCTGCAGGAAAATGAACATCACGATGAACACGAGAACCATCGCCTCGATCAGGGTCTCCAGCACCTTCTCGATCGAAGCGCGCACGAAGGGCGAGGTATCGTAGGGAACGAGATACTCGACGCCCGGCGGAAAGAACTTCGACAGTTCCTGCATCTTGGCGCGCACGGCTTCCGAGGTCGCCAGTGCATTGCCGGTCGGCGACAACTGGACGCCGATTGCCGCCGAGGGCTGGCCGTCGACGCGCGTGGTGAAGGCGTAGTTGTCAGCGCCGATCTCGATGCGGGCCACGTCGCGCAGGCGCACCGTCGACCCGTCGGGATTGGCACGCAGCACGATGTTGCCGAACTGCTCGGTGGTGGAAAGTTGGCCCGTGACGATGACGGTAGCCGAGATCTGCTGGTTGATCGGGTTGGGCTGCGAGCCGAGCCGGCCGGCCGAGACTTCCGCGTTCTGCGCATTGATGGCGTTGACGATGTCATCGACCGTCAGCTTCAGGCCGAGCATCTTGTCGGGGTCCATCCAGATGCGCATGGCGCGCTGCGATGAAAAAAGCTGCGCCTGGCCGACGCCAGGGATGCGTTCCAGTTCGCCGATCACGTTGCGGTTCAGGTAATCGCCGAGATCGACCGCGGTCTTCGAGCCATCCGTCGATCGCAGGGCGACCAGCATCAGGAAGCCGTTGCCCGATTGCGATATCTGGACGCCCTGCTGCTGAACCAGTTCCGGCAACTGCGGGATGACGCGGTTTATCGCGTTCTGCGTATCGACGCTGGCCTGATTGAGGTTGGTGCCCGGGTTGAAGGTAACGACGATGCGCGCCAGCCCCGACGAGTCCGACGTGGATTCGAAGTAGAGCACGTTGGGAACGGTGCTGAGCTGCTGCTCGATCGGCTGGGTGACGCCCTGGTAGATGTCCTCGGGGGCGGCACCGGTATCGTGCGTGTACACGGTCAGCGTCGGGGGCGCGACGGTCGGATACTGCGATATCGGCAGATTCGGGATCGCCAGCACGCCGGCAATGACGATGAAGATCGCGACGACCCAGGCAAAAATCGGCCGGTCTATGAAAAATCTGGGCATAGTGTCTCAGCCGGCGCCGGCTGCGCCGTCGGAATCGGACGTCTTCACCGCGTCTGGTTTCCATTCCTGCGGCGCGACGGTGTCGCCCGGCCGGATTTTCTGGAAGCCTTCGGTGATGACCCGCTCGCCGTTGGCCAGGCCGCTGGTCACGATCGTGTAAGCCCCGACCGTTTGACCCAATTCAACCGTCCTCAGCTGCACCTTGTTGGCGGTGTCGACGGTGTAGACCTGTGCCTTCCCGCCACTGTCGCGCTGGACAGCCTGCTCGGGGACCGTGAGCGCCGCCTGCTGCACACCCTGCTCGAGTTCCACCCGCACGTACATTCCAGGCAGAAGATCGCCGTCAGGATTCGGAAATTCCGCGCGCATGGTGATCTGGCCGGTGGTCTCGTCGACGGTGGATTCGGAGAACAGCAGGCGTCCGGGCAGCTTGTATTTGGTGCCGTCGTCGAAGGCGAGCGCGACCGTCGCCTGTCCCGGAGCGGGGCTCTCCACGCGGCCGTCCTTGACCGCCTGACGCAAGGCCATGAAGTCGTGCGACGACTGGGTGAAGTCGGCGTAAACCGGGTCGAGCTGCTGGATCGTGGCGAGGGGATTAGCGCCGTCGGCACTCACCAGGGCGCCTTC
>CAYOUO010000257.1:0-3495 GCA_964407155.1 uncultured Hyphomicrobiales bacterium
GAGCGAGTTGAGGCGATACCAGAGACTTTGCGCATGATGGGCTGGAATCCTGCCCCACCGTGGTGAGGAAATCGTTAAGCGCCCCAGATCGAATTCCATGAGGCAGACCTTAACTACCTGCGTATTATGTCGAAATCGCGAGTGAACCGAGTTCAGTGTGTAGCGAGTTCCATGGCTGACGTAAGTGCCCCTTGGGGCGGCGCCTTCGGGATCAAGGATCCGGAGTTGTTTGCCCGTAATCTCGCGCGGGCGCTGGAGGAAGCCGGCGAAGCGCTTTCCGCCTACCTCAAGCCGCGCGATGACGCTGGCTTCGACTTCGTGCAGAACCTTGCCGAGGTGATCGGCACTTTCAACGAGGTGGGCGCATATTGGGCGGGCGAACCGGCACGCCTCCTGAGCGCGCAGCAGCGGCTAGCGACGGCGTATGGCGGACTATGGATGTATGCCCTGCAGCGCATGTCGGGCCTGCCCGCGGCGCCATTTGCGGAGCCGCAACAAGGCGACAGACGGTTTGTCGATCCGGAGTGGACCGACAGCCTCGCGTTCGACTTCATCAAACAGTTCTATCTGGTCACCACGCGGTGGCTGCAAGGCATGGTGGAGGATGCCGAGGGCATCGATGGCCATACACGCGAAAAGGCGGCGTTCTACCTGCGTCAGATATCCGCTGCGCTCGCTCCCTCGAACTTTGTCGTGACCAACCCTGAGCTCCTGCGCCAGACGCTTTCGGAGAACGCCGGGAATCTGGTGCGCGGGATGCAGATGCTCATCGAAGATATCCGCGCCGGTGGCGGCGAACTGAAACTAAGGCAATCCGACGGGGCGCAGTTCCGGCTCGGCGAAAATCTCGCCACCACGCCGGGCAAGGTGATCCACCAGAACGAGCTCTGCCAGCTCATTCAGTACGAAGCGAAAACGCCCCGCGTGCTCAAGCGGCCGTTGCTCATCGTGCCGCCCTGGATCAACAAGTTCTACATCCTCGATCTTACCGCGGAAAAATCCTTCGTGCGCTGGGCCGTGGAACAGGGCCACACGGTATTCGTCATCTCGTGGGTAAATCCCGACCAGCGACAGGCCCGCAAGAGCTTCGAGGACTACATGCGCGCCGGCATCCTGGAAAGCCTCGACGTGATTGCCTCCGCGACAGGTGTGCGCGATGTGAACGCGATCGGGTACTGCGTCGGCGGCACACTGCTCACGGTGGCGCTTGGCTACATGGCGACCACCGGCGACACACGGATCAAAACTGCAACGTTGTTCGCGGCTCAGATCGATTTCACCCACGCCGGCGATCTCAAGGTCTTCGTCGACGAAAAACAAATCTCCGCTCTTGAGCGCGGCATGACCGTGCGCGGCTATCTCGAGGGTCGCAAAATGTCGGCGGCATTCAATATGCTGAGGCCAAACGATCTGATCTGGCCATACGTGATCTCGAATTATATCAAGGGCAGGCAACCGCCGCCGTTCGACCTGCTCTACTGGAACTCCGACACCACACGCATGCCCGCGGCAAATCATTCTTTCTATCTGCGAGGCTGTTACCTCGATAATCGACTGTCCCGGGGTGAAATGGAGATTGGCGGCGTCAAGCTCGATCTCAAGAAGGTCAAGGTGCCCGTCTACAATCTTGCCACCAGGGAAGATCATATCGCGCCGGCCCGTTCGGTGTTCTACGGATCTTCATTCCTCGGTGGAAAGACGACGTTCGTCCTCGCCGGCTCCGGGCACATCGCGGGGGTGATCAACCCACCGGCGCGAAAGAAGTATCAGTTCTGGACCGGATCCGCGCCCAAAGGCGACGGATACGCCGAGTGGCTTACCCACGCAAAAGAGCACCCAGGTTCGTGGTGGCCACACTGGCAGACCTGGATCGAACGAAATGACAAGGTTCGCGTCAAAGCTCGAAAAATCGGCGGCGGAAAGATAACGCCAATCGAGGACGCGCCCGGACGTTATGTCCAGGAGCAGGCGTAGTTGTACCGAGGAACTACCTGCTACTGACGCCGCGATCCTGCAATCTTCGATCTACTGATCGATGACGCCGAAAACGTCCAGCGCACGGGCAACGGCTTCCACGCCAACTTTGTGCGCCAGCGCCCGCACCGCTTCGCGCTCCCGCGCGCTGCGCTCCGATTGCCTTGCCGAAATGGTCTGTACAGTTGCTTCTTGAAGAACTGCTATTGCCGGGGCCATGGAAACCTCCGCTTGAGGGATTGCGCGCCGAAAGCCGCGCACATGGCCTCTAAAACCATTTCCGTAGCGCGGAGTTCCGCCGGGATCGGGCAGTCGTCAAAAGGCGTCAATGGAACCAAGCAGATAGCCGCGCGTTTTTCCGACGCAAATTCTTCCGGACATGGAGATGACGCGTGGACAAGGATCGTATCGAAGGCGCGGCCAAACAGGCCAAGGGGACGATGAAGGAAGCCGTTGGCAAGGCCACCGGCGATGCCAAGCTGCAGACCGAAGGTCAAACGGACAAAGCTGCAGGCAAGGTACAGAACGCGGTCGGCGGACTGAAGGACGCCATTCGCGGCAAGTAATTTTCCATGGCGAGGGGCAGTTCAGAGGCCGCGCTCAAGTCGCGAGCGCGGTTGGCATTCCCGGCATCGGTGCGCGTGGGCATCGTCGGGAGTTTTATGATTTTGGCGATAGGCGCGCTGTACTACGCGCGAAGCTTTTTTCTACCGGTGGTGCTGGCGGTACTGATCACGTTGGCACTCGCGCCGATGGTGCGGCGTCTCGCGCGCCTCGGTATTCCGCCTTTTGCATCCGCTGCGCTTTTCATCGTTGCGCTGGCAGCTGCTCTCGCGGTCGCCTCGTTGGCATTTACCCCGGCAATCTCGAGCATGTTCGCGGAAGCGCCGCACATCGCAAAGCAGGTTCGCGATCGCTTCGCATTTCTGCAGGCGCCCTTTACCGCACTGAACGACATCGGGCGACAGTTCAGCGAGGCGAGCGAAAATAGCCAGGCAGCGCCGCAGGAGCCGCAGCCGGTTGTCTTTATGCAGCCTGGACTTATCGGCTGGTTGGCGGGAACCGCAGCGGGCGTGGGCACGACGCTCGGAGCCACGCTCATTCTGTCGTTGTTTCTGCTGGCGCAGCGCGACACCCTGCGGCTGAAGCTCATCCGCGTCATGCCAGACTTGCACGACAAGAAGCGATCGCTGCGCGTATTGCGCGACATCGAAAACGAGGTGTCGCACTATCTCCTCACCATCACCGCGATCAACGCCGGGTTAGGCATCTGCGTGGGCCTGGCGATGGCGTGGATTGGCATGCCAAATGCTCCCCTTTGGGGGTTCGGCGCCGCGCTTCTGAACTATGTGCCCTTTATCGGGGCGCTCGCCGGCGAATGCCTCGCCCTCGCGGTTGCAACGGTTACGTTTCCGACTCTGGCGCAGGCGTTGCTGCCGCCTCTCTGCTATCTCGCCATTCAGATTGTGGAAGCGAATTTCGTGACACCCACCGTGCTCGGACGGCGGCTCGAGCAACGTG
>CAYOUO010000258.1:0-2806 GCA_964407155.1 uncultured Hyphomicrobiales bacterium
GGCGCGGCGCCGAGTCCCTGAGATCGGTTCGCCGGAGAGCGCCGACGGCGGCGGCGAGCATCCGCCACGGCTCGATCGACCAGTTGCTGCCGGCGGCGCCGGAAGGCGACGTCAGCACGAACAGCCGCGTCGCCGCAATCGTCTCCGGCTGGAAGCCATAGGGAATGCGCGCGGTTGTCTTGCCCAGCGCGAAGCTGGCCGCGTTCTTGCTCGTGAACGCGACGATCGCCGGCGCCGCGGCACGAACGCGTGCGTGGAGCGCCGCGACATCGACCAGCGTCGGGTCGATGTCGGCATCCTGTCCGATGTGCTCCTTGGCAACGTCGGTCAGGCCGATCCGCCATTTCAGGAGCTCGCGGTATTCCTGCGGCTGAAGCCTTCGCGGCGTCAGCCCCACCTGATGGAGCGTCGGCCAGAATCGGTTGCCCGGCTTGGCGTAGTAGGCCTGCGCCTCGGCGGATTTCCGGCCGGCCGCCGTGCCGCAGAGCACGAGGTCAAGCCCGGGAGCGAGCAGATCCGGCAGGATTGGCATCAGACGGGCCTGGCGAGAACGACGGCGTTGAAAGCGGCAGGACTTTGCAAGGTCGACCTATTCTGGCAATCCCGCGGCGCTGAGCGCTTCGCCCAGAGGCTCGGCCAGCGCCGGCGCGCAATTCACGCCCTGGAATTGTCGCCCGTAGCGGAATCCGGGATGCAGCTCCAGCACTCTCGCTGCGGCGGCTTTGGCTTCCGTCAGCCGTCCGAGCTTGGCGAGCGCGGCGGCGAGTTGCACGTAGGTGATGCTGTGCTCCGGGTTGGCCTGCACCGATTGATAGGCGGCGCGACACGCTTCCGGATAGCGCCCCCGCACAAAATGACTCATCGCCTGCGCGTCATAGGCAGCGAAAGTCCACGGATCGAAGGGACTGAGCCTTATGCCGCGCTCGCTCCAAGCGATGGCCAGCTCGGCTTCGCCGGTCCACCCGAGGATGACGCTGCCAAGGATATGGGTCAGCGCCGATGAAGGGCTGATGGCAAGCGCAGTGTCGAGCGCCGTAAATGCCGCCTCCCGGTCGTGACCGTCCATGCCGAGGGAAAAGCCGGCGAGCGTAAGCGCCGCCGCATCGTCCTTGCCGTGGATGAGCGCCGACCGGGCGTAACGTACCGAAGCGGCTCGATCCTCGTCTTTCAGACCGTCGCGCAGATAAAGACAGTGGTGGCACATCGCGGCATTGGCGTGCGCCAGTGCGTAGTCCGGCTCCAGTTTGAGCGCCCGTTCGAGGAGAGCGAGAGCCCTGGTCACGCGCACTGGCATGCCCGAGTCGACATCGGGCTGGGCCCGCAAAACGAGATCGTAGGCGCCCAGACTGTCCGGCCGCTTGCGCTTGACCCTTTCGATCTCGGCGCGCCGCACGCTGGGCTCGATCGCGCCAACCACCGACTGGGCGATCTCATCCTGAAGCGCAAACACGTCGCTGGATCTGCGGTCATAGCGCTCGGCCCATACGTGGGTGCCGGTCGTCGCATCGATGAGCTGGCACGTGACGCGCAGTCTCTCGCCATGACTCCGCACGCTGCCCTCGAGCACGTATCGCACGCCGAGATCGCGGCCGACCTGCTTCGCGTCAACCGCGCGACCCTTGTAGATAAGGGTCGAATTTCTGGCGATGACGAACAGCCAGTTGATCCGGGAGAGGCCGGTGATGACATCATCGACCGTGCCGTCGATGAAGTAGTCCTGTTCGGCGTTTCCGCTCAGATTGGAAAACGGCAGGACCGCGACCGATGGTTTGTCGGGGAGCGCCCGCGGCGGATCAACGTCGGCATCGGACGTCACCGGCGGCCCAATGTAGCGATAGCCGCGCCGGGGCAGTGTCTCGATCCAGTCCGCGCCATCAGCCGCTTCGGCGAAGGTCCGGCGGATCGCCGCGATCTGAACCGTAAGATTGCTGTCCTCGATCACCTGCCCCGGCCACGCCGCTGCGATCAGGGCATCTTTCGCCGCTGGTGCGCCGGGCTGCTTCAGCAACAACGCCAGGAGTGCGACCGCGCGCTGGCCGAGTGGACGCGGCTCGGGCCCGCAAAACAGAATTCCGGCATCGGTATCGAGTCGAAATGGACCGAATGCGAGCGTCATGGCCATTGGCCGAGAGGACACCCTTCGCAGTTTTTTCGCAATGATTTCGCGATCGCTTCGCGACTTCGTGGCTTCCGCCCGTCATCTTGCCCTCGCCAACTAGTGGAAGGAGCAAGCCATGCAGGATCAAATCCGTCATGCCGTCGTGCGTATGCCGGGCGATAACACCGGTGTTGTCTTGCGCGGTGAGCCAATGGCTTTTCTCGTCACCGGAAAGGACACCACGCATACCAGCATGTTCGACTGGACGATCCCTGCCGGCTTTGCCACCGGCCTTCATGTCCACCGCGTGCAGGAAGAGACCTTCTACGTGCTGGAAGGCGAATGCGAATGGCAGGCCGGCGATCGCCGCATTCGTGCCACACCCGGAACCTTTCTGTTTCTTCCGCCGGGAGTGCCTCACAACATAACCAACGTCAGCGACCGGCCGGCCCGGGTGCTGATGACCGTCTCGCCGCCGGGCCACGAGCATTATTTCGAGGAGCTCGCCAAACTTGCGGCGCAGGGCGCGCCGGACCCGGCTGCGCTCGCCGATCTGCGAAACCGGTTCGATACCGATCAGCTCTCGACTTTGACGACGCGCGCGTGAGCTTAGGCCGGCTTAGTCTCCATCCACCGCCGCCTTGCGCCGGTGCTTGGAGCTTTCCTCCGCGACATAGGCGAGGTCCTGATCGAACACGATGCGGTCCT
>CAYOUO010000259.1:0-3997 GCA_964407155.1 uncultured Hyphomicrobiales bacterium
CCGCGGCCGGCTGGCCGCATTTGCCTTGCCCGGCGGCGTGCCGCCAACGCCTTGAGGAATACGCGTCATGATGCACGGGAAGAGGGGCCGCCGCTACAGCCGGACGGTCAGCCATCGCAAGGCGATGTTCGCCAACCTCGCTTCGTCGCTGATCCAGCACGAGCAGATCGTGACCACCCTGCCCAAGGCGAAGGACCTGCGGCCCATCGTCGAGAAGCTGGTCACGCTCGCCAAGCGCGGCGATCTCCATGCCCGGCGTCTCGCGATCTCCGAGATCCGCGACATCGGCTCGGTCAAGAAGCTCTTCGAGACGCTCGGCCCGCGCTACAAGGCGCGTTCGGGCGGGTATACCCGCGTGCTGAAGGCCGGCTTCCGTCATGGCGACAATGCCTCGGTCGCGGTCATCGAGTTCGTCGATCGCGACGTCGAGGCGAAGGGCGCGAAGGATCATGCGCGCCACGCCGAGGCTACGAGCGCCGCGGCCGCGGCATCGGCCTGACCGGCGCGACGGCAGCCGGGACGGAAGTTCGGAAAGGCGGCCTTTGGCCGCCTTTTTTGTTTGCCTGGGACAAACGCCCCGTCGGCGGCGCCGGGTGTCACGCCGTCGCCGTAATTGGTATAGCATTTCGGCAGCGGGCTACGTTTCGAGCGATTTCCGGAGTGGGTTGATGCTGCGTCGTGTGGGGTTGGTTTTCTGCCTTGTCGGTGCCCTGGTTCTTCCCGCCGCCGCGGCCGAGCGGCAGGTTCCGGACAACGCCGCCCAGATGCAGATGTCGTTCGCGCCGATCGTCAAGCGCGTGGCGCCGGCGGTGGTCAACGTTTACGCCACCCGCATGATCCGCCAGTCGGTTTCGCCGCTGTTCGCCGATCCCTTCTTCCGCCAGCTCTTCGGCGATCCCTTCGGCGGCGCCACGCGCACCCGCCGCGAGAGTTCGCTCGGCTCCGGCGTCATCATCAATCCGTCCGGCCTCATCGTCACCAATTTCCACGTCATCGCCCAGGCGGATGAGGTCAAGGTTGCGCTCTCCGACAAGCGCGAGTTCCCGGCCGACATCATCCTGCGCGACGAACGTTCCGATCTCGCGGTACTGCGCATCAAGGGCGGGAGCGGCAACTTCCCCACGCTTCAGTTCGCCGATTCCGACAGCGTCCAGGTCGGCGATCTGGTGCTCGCCATCGGCGATCCCTTCGGCGTCGGCCAGACGGTCACCAGCGGCATCGTCTCGGCCTTCGCCCGGCTGCCGGGCAGCCAGTCGCAGGACCAGTACTTCATCCAGACCGATGCGGCGATCAACCCGGGGAACTCGGGCGGCGCGCTGGTCGACATGAACGGCGACCTGATCGGCATCAACTCGACCATCGTCTCGCCGGTCGGGGCATCGAACGGCATCGGCTTCGCGATTCCCTCCAATCTCGTGCGCGCCGTCACCTCCCAGGCGGCCACCGGCGCGGCGCCCCGCCGCCCGTGGCTCGGTGCCGATCTCCAGTCGGTGACCCCGGATCTCGCCGCCACCATTCCCGGCAATCCGGCGAGTGGCGTCATCGTCGTCTCGGTCGATTCCGGCAGTCCCGGCGCCGCCGCCGGCCTCAAGAGCGACGACGTCATCGTCTCCATCGACGGTGAATCGGTCGACGATGTCGGCGCGCTGAACTAGCGCCTTGCCACCAAGCTCGTCGGCGGCAGCGCCAAGCTCGGCATCATGCGCGACGGCAAGCTCTATTCGGCGGTCATTCAACTGCAGGCGGCGCCGGAAAATCCGCCGCGCGATCTGCGCACGTTGAAGGGCGATTCGCCGCTTTCCGGCCTCACGGTGCTCAACCTGTCGCCGGCGGTGGCCGACGAACTGTCCTATTCCGGGGATCCCAAGGGCGTCATCATCAGCGATGTCAGCGATGGTTCGCCGGCCGACAACGCGGGCTTTCAGAAGGGCGACGTCGTTCTGGTGGTTAACGGCATCAACATCGATTCGACCAAGAGCCTGTCCGATGCGGCCGCGGCGACTTCGCGGACGTGGGATTTGACCATCCGCCGCGGCGGGCAGAAAATCCGTCAGCGGTTTTCCGGGTAGGAGTGCCGATGGCCTCGCTTTTCGAGGCGGCAGGACTTGAAAAATCGGCGCCGCGGCCGCTCGCGGACCGGCTGAGGCCGGAGCGGCTTGCCGACGTTGTCGGTCAGGATCATCTGCTCGGTCCCGACGGCGTCATCACCCGCATGCTGCAGTCGGGTTCGCTCGGCTCGCTGATCTTCTGGGGCCCGCCCGGCACCGGCAAGACGACCGTGGCGCGTCTGCTTGCGCACGAGACCAGCCTTCATTTCGAGCAGGTCTCGGCGGTCTTCTCCGGCGTCGCCGACCTCAAGAAGGTTTTCGAGACCGCCCGTGCACGGCGTCAGGCGGGGCAGGGGACGTTGCTTTTCGTCGACGAGATTCATCGCTTCAATCGCGCCCAGCAGGATTCGTTTCTGCCCGTGATGGAAGACGGCACTGTCACGCTGATCGGCGCCACCACCGAAAATCCGTCGTTCGAGCTCAACGCCGCGCTCTTGTCGCGCGCGCGGGTTCTGGTCTTCCGTCCGCTCGACGAAGCTGCGATCGCCCAGCTTCTCACGCGCGCGGAAGAGGTCGAGGGTCGTGCACTGCCGCTCGATGCCGAAGCGCGCGCCATGCTGATCGCGATGGCCGATGCCGACGGGCGCGCCGCGCTCACGCTCGCGGAGGAAGTCTGGCGCGCTGCGCGGGAAGGCGAGGTCTTCACCCCCGAGGGGCTGCAGAAGGTCGTGCAGCGCCGTGCGCCGCTCTACGACAAGAGCCAGGACGGCCACTACAATCTCATCTCCGCGCTCCACAAGTCGGTGCGCGGCTCGGACCCCGACGCCGCGCTCTACTATCTCGCGCGCATGCTCGATGCCGGCGAGCAGCCGCTCTACATCGGCCGCCGGCTGGTCCGCATGGCGATGGAGGATATCGGCCTTGCCGATCCGCAGGCACTGGTCATCGCGCTCGCCGCCAAGGATGCCTACGACTACCTCGGCTCGCCGGAGGGCGATCTCGCGCTTGCCGAGGCGGCCGTCTATCTCGCCACGGCGCCGAAATCGATCGCCGTCTACTCGGCCTTCGGCGAGGCCACCCGCGTTGCCAAGGAACACGGCTCGCTGACCCCGCCCAAGATCATCCTGAACGCGCCGACGAAGCTGATGAAGTCCGAGGGCTACGGAACCGGCTATCGCTACGATCCCGACGAGCCGGATTCCTTTTCCGGGCAGGATTATTTTCCCGAGGCGCTCGGCCGCCAGACGTTTTACGAGCCGGTCGACCGCGGCTTCGAGCGCGAGCTCCGCAAGCGGCTGGATTACTGGGCAAGGCTCAGGAAAGAACGGGGCGGTGGATGATCCTGTTCGCCTATGGTTCCAACACCAACCCCGGTCTCATGGCCGAGCGGTGTCCCGGCGCCGAGACGATCGGCGCGGCCCGCCTGATGGATTATCGACTGTGCTTTCCGCGCTACTCTCGCGTGCATAATGGCGCGCTGGTCGGTATCGAGCCATCGCCGGGTCATGCCGTCTGGGGCGTGCTTTTTGCCATTCCGCCGTCCGAGGCCAATGTCCTGAACTACCACGAGGGCTATGACGCGCAGGCCCCGCTCAGCCGCAACGTGCGGGTCCTGCGCGAAATCACGGTCCATCGCGTTGGTAGCTATGATCCCGTCAAGGCCTTGGCGTATTTCACGATTCCCGATGGCACCGCCGAACTTCCGGCGCGCGAATACCTGCAGCAGATCATCGACGGCGCCACCTATCATGGCCTGCCGAGGACGTGGATCGCTGCACTGCAGCGCCTCACCACCGGGTGACGGAAATCCTTTGCCGGCACCTTATCAACAGCCCGTCCACAGTGTGATTTCCGACACGTGCAATCGCCGCCGAATCACCCGATGATGCAACCGGGACGGAGTGGGGCACGCGGCGGACGATGTATTACTTTGCCTACGGGTCGAACCT
>CAYOUO010000260.1:0-6753 GCA_964407155.1 uncultured Hyphomicrobiales bacterium
TTGTACCAGCCGATGATCGACGCCTCGACGAAGCGCTTGACCACATCCTTGTTCTTGGCGAGATAGTCCTGCGTCGTCTCGATCATGGTCGAATAGGTCGACCAGCCGCTGTCGGCGAGCAGGAAAACCTTGGGCGTGAAACCGCCGTCGGCGTGCTCGACCGCGTAGGGCTCGGAGGTCGCATAGCCCTGCTGGCCGGAATCCTTGTCGGCGATGAACGGGCCGGGGTTGAAGTTGTAAGGCTTGTACTGCTCGTCCTTGAAGCCCGGGAAGGCCGACTTCATCCACGCGAAATCGCTGACGAAGAAGTCCTTGCCCATCAGCAACGTCTTCAGCTTGGCGAGGTCGCCGAAGCTGTCCACGCCGGCGTCGGGATGCGCCATCAGGACCTGCGGATCCTTCTGGAACATCGCCGCCACCTCGACCAGCGGCACGCCCTGCTGCGCCGCGTTGAACGGCTCGAGGAAGTTGCCGGCCATGTAGAACGTGACCTTGCCGGCGAGTTCGAGCTGCCGGTTCGCTGCCTGCGGGCCGCCCTGCACGATGGTGACCTTGAGGCCGTATTTCTCGTACGTGCCATCGGCCACCGCCTGGTAGAAGCCGCCGTGCTCCGCTTCGGCCAGCCAGTTCGTGCCGAACGAGACTTCATCGAGCGCCAGCGCCGGGCGGCTGAGCGCGAGTGCCGCCGTGCCCGCTGCAATCGCCCATTTCAGAAACCGGATGTTACGCATGAGTTGTGCTCTCCGCTTCGTTTTTATGGAGGTTGTCCGTTATCCGCCCGGGGGTTGTTGGTCGTCTCCCCGGTCTTCGAGTATGAGTTCAAGGCAAGCCCGCGCTGCCGCGGCGTCTCAAAAATCAGGCCTTCGGCGTCTCACCAAGCCTTCCAGTCGCAAGAGCCATGAATCGCAAGACCCGTGCCATGGGTGCACGCGACGGCGGTCGTCCCTGCAACGCCCGCCGGCGGCACATCCCATTTTAGGTGACCCCCGCCGCACAAGAAAGTGCCGCCCTGTCGCCTGCCCAAAAACGCGTCGGGCCCGGCTTGTCAGAGACCGTCGGCCAATCGTAGCGTGCTTTCGTCAACGGCCACCCCGAGGCTCCGTGAAACTTCCGCTCAATCCGGCAGGCGTGCGCCCTCCGTTCGGCCGCTACAGCCATGGCATCGCGGTGCCGGCCGGTGCGCGCCTTGTGTTCTGTTCCGGCCAGCTCGGCGTCCGCGTCGGCGATACCTTGCCGCAGAGCGTCGAGGGCCAGGCCGAAATCTGCTTCCGCAACATCGAGGCGATCCTTGCCGACGCCGGCATGACGATGGCCGACATCGTGCGCCTGAACGCGTTCGTCACTCGGCGCGAAGACATGAAGAGCTACATGCTCGTCCGCGACCGTTTCGTTTCCGATCCGCCGCCGGCTTCGACGCTGGTCATCGTGGCCGGCTTCACACGCCCGGAATTTCTGGTCGAGGTCGAGGCCACAGCAGCAAGGGTTGATTGACGCATGCGCACATGGATCAAGAACCCGCTCGCCATACTGGCCGAGGGAGCTGAAGGCGGCCTCGTCATCGAAGGCGGCCGGATCGTCGAACTGGTGTCCGCGGGCACGGCGCCGGCAGCGCCGGTGGACGAGACCTTCGATGGCTCGCGCCACGTCGTCATCCCCGGTCTCATCAACACGCATCATCACTTCTTCCAGACGCTGACGCGCGCCCATCCCGCCGCGATCAACAAGGAGCTCTTTCCCTGGCTGAAGGCGCTCTATCCGATCTGGGCCAGAAACGTGAAGCCCGAAGCCTTCCGCCAGGCGACGCGACTGGCGCTGACCGAGCTGCTCCTGTCCGGGTGCACCTGCGCGTCCGACCACCACTACCTTTTCCCGGTCGGGCTCGAATCCGCGATGGACATTCAGGCCGAAGAGGCCGAGCGCGTCGGCGTGCGCATGACGCTCACCCGCGGCTCGATGAACCTGTCGGAGAAGGACGGTGGCCTGCCGCCGGACACCGTCGTGCAGGACGAGGACACAATCCTCGCCGATTGCGAGCGCGTCATCGGCCGCTATCACGATGCGTCGGAAGGCGCGATGCTCCAGGTGGCGCTGGCGCCGTGCGCGCCGTTCACCGTCACCAAGCGGCTGATGGTCGACAGCGCCGGCCTCGCCGAGAAACATAATTGCCGCCTGCACACCCATCTCGCCGAGACCCGCGACGAGAACGAATATTGCCTCGAGCACTACGGCGTGCGGCCCCTCGATTATCTCGAGGAGTGCGGCTGGCTCACCGACCGCGTCTGGCTCGCCCACGGCATCCATTTCAACGACGACGAGGTCCATCGCCTCGGCCGCCATGGCGTCGGCATCTGCCATTGCCCGACGTCCAACATGACGCTGGCGTCTGGCCAGTGCCGCACCCGGGAGCTGGAGGCCGCCGGCAGCCCGGTTGGACTCGGCGTCGACGGCTCCGCCTCCAACGACAACTCCAACCTCATGGAAAGCGTCCGCCACGCGCTGATGGTGAACCGGCTCACCTACAACGCCGCTGCCATCACGCACTTCGACACGCTGCGCTGGGCGACCGCCGGGTCGGCGCGCTGCATCGGCCGCGGCGACCTCGGCGCCATCGCCCCCGGCAAGCAGGCCGATCTCGCATTCTATACGCTGGACGAGCTTCGCTTTTCCGGTGCCGGCGACCCGCTCGCTGCGCTGGTACTGTGCGGCGCTTATGCCGCCGACCGCGTCATGGTGAAAGGCGCGTGGAAGGTCATCGACCACAATCCGGTGGGCATCGACGTGGCGAAGCTGCGCACCGAGCACGGCGCCGCCGCGAAGGCGTTCCTCAGTGCGCTGTGACGTGAAGCGTAGCTACAATTTGCTTGACGGCGAATATCGCGCGATTAAATAAGAGCGAGCCGTGAAGATTGTCTGGGATGAACCCAAGCGCCAGGCAAATTTTGACAAGCATGGCTTTGATTTCGCCGAGGTGGATGATTTCGGCTGGGAGACCGCGCTCATCGCGCCGACATACGCGCGGCGTTTCAAAGCCATAGGCCTTTTCCGCGACCGGCTCATCGTCGTGGTCTATTCGCAGCTGGGCACTGAGGCGATCTCGATCGTGGGCATGCGCCCGGCGGGCGACAAGGAGCGGAGGCTGTATGAAGAAGGATAAGGGCTATACGGCGGCCGACATGAAAGTCGTGTCCGAGAAGCATGAGTGGACGCGTGAAGACTTTCGCCGCGCCCGGCCGGCTCGCGAGGTACTGCCAAAGAACTTTTTTGATGCGCTTGAGATCCGCCGCGCGCGGGGGCCGCAGAAGGCTCCGACCAAGAAGCTCGTCTCGTTGCGTATCGATCCGGACGTGCTGGACAAGTTCAAGGCGGGTGGTGTCGGCTGGCAGAGCCGCATGAATGATGCCCTGCGCAAGGCGGCGGGCCTGAAGTAGAATGATTTCGCTTCCCCGCCGCCACTGGGCCGAGATGACCACCCGCGACTTCGCGGAAGGCGGCGCCGCGCGCTGGATCGCGGTGCTGCCGGTGGCCGCCATCGAGCAGCACGGGCCGCATCTGCCGGTCTATACCGACACCTGCATCGCCGAGGGCATGATCCGCCGCGTGATCGAACTGCTACCCGGCGAGTTGCCGGTCACCTTTCTCCCGGTGCAGGCGGTGGGCAAGTCGAACGAGCACATCTCGTCGCCCGGTACGCTGACCGCGACGTGGGAGACGACCACGAAGCTGTGGCTCGAAATCGGCGAGAGCGTCCGCCGCGCCGGCCTGAAGAAGCTCATCGTCGTCAATTCCCACGGCGGCAACGTGCCGATGATCGACATCGTCACGCGCGAGCTCCGCGTCCGTCACGACATGCTCGCCGTCGGCACCGCGTGGTCGCGCTTCGGCAACCCGGAGGGTCTGTTCGCTCCGGAGGAGAGCCTCTACGGCATCCACGGCGGCGACATGGAGACGTCCGTGATGCTGCACCTGCGCCCCGATCTCGTGCGCATGGACCGCGCCGAGGATTTCCGTTCGAGCCAGCTCTCCTTTCTCAAGGAGTTCAAGCACCTCCGCGCCCACGGGCTCAGCCAGTTCGGCTGGAAAGCGCAGGACCTGAACGCGAAGGGTGCCGTCGGCAACGCGGCGGCGGCGACACCCGAGAAGGGCAGGGCGGTGGTCGAGCATCAGGCAAAGGCGTTCGTCGACCTCTGCCGCGATGTCGAAGCGTTCGACGTCGCCCGCCTGTGGCGACCCTCCGCCGATTGACGCAGCGCGGAGTCGTTGTGGCCGCGGCCATTGCGCTTCGGCGCCGACTGCGTCTAACTCGCCGCCACGAGGGACGGGCATCCTCACGCCGAAAACCATTGTCGTCGCCGGCGGCAGCCGGGGATCGGTGCTGCCGTTGTCTCCGGTGGGGCACGGGCCCGATCATCGGGTCCCGGTGCAATGACAGTGCAATCTCGCTGCGCTAGAAAGCAGCCGCGGTGACGAGGGGAGGGACGATGCGGTCGGCAATCGGAGTGGTGGCGGCGCTGGGACTGTCCCTGGGACTGGTCGGGGGCCTGGCCTCCGGCGCGTCCGCGAAAACGCTCGTCTATTGCGCGGAAGCGGCGCCCACGGGCTTCGACCCGGCGCTCCACGTTACCCGGCCCACGCTCGACGCCTCGGCGCAGCTGTTCTTCGACCGGCTGGTCGATTTCGCCTCCGGCTCGACTGCGATCGTGCCGGCGCTCGCCGAGAGCTGGGACGTTTCTCCGGACGGCCGCACCTACACCTTCCACCTGCGCCAGAACGTCCATTTTCACACCACCGACGACTTCGCGCCCAAGCGCGATTTTTCCGCCGACGATGTGATCTTCAGCCTCACCCGCCAGCAGGACCCGAAAAACCCGTGGCATTCCTATGCTGGCGCCAGCTGGCCGTGGTTCCAGAGCCTCGGGCTCGACACACTCATCCGTTCGGTCGACAAGGTTGACGCGGCGACGGTTCGCATCACGCTGACCCGCGCCGATTCCGGCTTCCTCGGCGATCTCGCGATGGATTTCGCCTCGATCCAGTCGAAGGAATACGCCGACACGCTGCTGCGCGAGAAGCACCAGACGCTGCTCGACAAGGCGCCCGTCGGCACCGGCCCCTTCGTCTTCAATCACGCCGATGCCACCCACCTCTACGCTGCCGCCAACACGGGCTACTGGCGCGGTGCGCCGAAGCTCGACACCATCATCTTCTCGGTCACGCCCGACGCCGCCGATCGCCTGGCGATGCTGTAGTCGGGCGCCTGCCAGCTCGCGCCCTTCACCGACGGCGCGTCGCTGGCGGCGGCGAAGGCGGAGCCCGCGGTGGCCGTCGCTACCGCGCCGTCGGCGGATGTCGTCTTCCTCGCGCTCGATACCGCCAGGGCGCCGTTCAACGATGCCCGCGTGCGGAAAGCGCTGGGCGAGGCCATCGACCGGCAGGCCATCGCCGACAGTATCTACGGCGGCCTGGCCGAACCGGCGGTGCGGCTGGTGCCGGCGAGCATCGCCGGCAGCGACGCGACGGTCGCGGCCGATTCGTTCGGCACCGATGCCGCCAAGCAGGCGCTCGCCGACGCCGGCGCCACCAACGTCAACGTGAAGCTTCTGGTGACGCGCGCGCCGCGCCCCTACAGCCCCGATCTCGTTGCCATGGCCGGCTCCATCGTATCGGACTTCGCCCGCGCCGGCGTCGGGGCGACCGTCGATGTCGCCGACCTCTCGACGTATCTCAGGAAGTCCGCCGAGAAGAGCCGCGACGAGGGCGTTCTCATCGGCTGGACGGCGGCCAACGGCGATCTCGACACGTTCCTGTCGGTGCTGTTGTCCTGCGATGCGGTGGGCAAATCCAACCGGGCCGAATGGTGCGACCATGGCTTCAGCGACAAGCTCGCTCAGGCGCGCACGGCCGATGCCGCGACCGCGGCTACACTCCTCAACGACGCCCAGCACATCGCCGCCGACCAGATGCCGCTCATCCCGCTGGTGCATACGCTGCAGGCGGTAGCCGCGTCGAAGGCGGTCAGCGGCTATACCGTCGATCCGCTCGGCCGGCACAACCTCGCGTCCGTCGATCTGGCGGAATAGCGGAGAACCGGAGCGGTCGGCCGGTGATATTCGGCGCCGGCAGGCCGGCCGCCACGCGGCCCTTGTGATCGCGGACGCAGTGACGTCACGCGATCCTGCTATTCTGGACGCTCAGGTCTCGACCAAGCCGCTGACGGGCGACGGCTTGCGCGATGCTTTCTCAAGCCCTTTGAGATGGAGCTCAGTCATGCCTGGTATCAAGCTGCAGTTGTTGGGCGCGGTCGTCGCGCTCTGCGCCGGGGTCAGCCTCGCATGGGCGGACGATACGGCGGGGAAGAGTGCTCCCGCCGATGATGCGGACGCCAATCCGCCGGCGGGCATCGTGACCGCCGAGACGGTCGACCGCATCGTCAAGGTGCTGGAGAAGGCGGGCTTCGAGGTCGAGGTCAACAAGGCCGACAGCGGCGCGCCGCTGATCGAATCCACCGACGCCGATAATCCTTTCTCGGTGCATTTCTATGACTGCACCGACGGCAAGCAATGCGGGACCATCCAGTTCGAGAGCGGCTGGAACATGAAGAACGGCATCAACGCCGTTACGATCGAGCAGTGGAACAGCGACAAGATCTGGGGCCAGGCATACCGCGACAAGGACAAGGACCCGTGGCTATCGGTCAGCGTTGACCTCCGCGGCGGGGTCACCGAGGCCAATCTCCTCGACGTCGCGAAGAAGTGG
>CAYOUO010000261.1:0-3092 GCA_964407155.1 uncultured Hyphomicrobiales bacterium
ATGTCCGAGACCTTGCCCTCGAAGCCGCCCGAAGGCTGGTGAACCATGATGCGGGCATTGGGCAGCGCGAACCGCATGCCCTTCTCGCCGGCAGTGAGCAGCAGCGAGCCCATGGATGCCGCCAGTCCGATGCACAGCGTCGACACCGCCGGCCGGATGAACTGCATCGTGTCGTAGATCGCCAGGCCGGAGGTCACCACGCCGCCCGGCGAGTTGATATACATGTTGATCTCTTTCTTGGGGTTCTCGGACTCCAGAAAGAGCAGCTGCGCCATGATCAGCGAGGCCATGTGATCTTCCACCGGCCCGGTCACGAAGATGATGCGCTCCTTGAGGAGGCGCGAATAGATATCAAACGCGCGCTCGCCCCGGTTCGTCTGCTCGACGACCATGGGAACGAGCTGCATATACCGTTCGACCGGGTCTTTCATGATTGTCCTTCGCCTTGTCCGGCACCGAAAGGCGCCGGGGCCGCATGGCCTCGAATCCACTGGCCGCGTATAGATATGGCATCAGTTGCCACTTCGAAAGGGGCGGTCGTCCGCCCCTTTCGAAGGCGGCGTCAGACCGCGCGGTCGTCTTCGTCGCGCATGAGCTCTTCGCGGCTGACCGGCTTGTCCGTGACGTTGGCGAGCTCAAGGATGAAGTCGGCGACCTTCTGTTCGAAGATCGGCGCGCGGAGCGCTCCCAGGGCCTCCGGGCTGCGGCGGTAATATTCCAGCAGCGCCTTCTCCTGACCGGGAAAATTGCGCATCTGCGCGGCGAGCGCCCGCTGAACTTCCTCGTCGGTGACCTGGATGTTGTTGCGGTCGCCGACCTCTGACAGCAGCAGGCCGAGGCGCACGCGGCGTTCGGCGATCTGCCGGTATTCGGCGCGGGCCGCCTCTTCCGTGGTGCCTTCGCTTTCGAAGGTCTTGCCGCTGGTCTGCAGTTCGCCGGTGATCTGGCGCCAGATCGTGTCGAACTCCTGCTCGACCAGGGCCGGCGGCAGGGTCACGTTCTTGTGCATCTCGTCGAGCCGGTCGAGCAGCGTGCGCTTGAGCTTCTGCCGCGACGCCAGGATGAACTGGCTCTGGATCTGGTCGCGAACCGACTTCTTCAGCGCATCGAGCGACTCCAGCCCGAACCGCTTGGCAAGCTCGTCGTCGATCACCGCCGGATCGGCCGAGGAGACGCCCTTCACCGCGATATCGAAGGTGGCTTCCTTGCCGGCGAGCGTCGCCACCGCATAGTCGGCCGGAAAAGTGACCTTGATCGTCTTCTCGTCGCCGGCGGAAAGGCCGACGAGCTGCTCCGCGAAGCCCGGAATGAAGCGGCCGTCGCCGATGGTCACGGCGGCGTTGTCGTCGCGGCCGCCCGGAAATTCCTCGCCGTCGATCTTGCCGACGTAGGAGATGTTGAGGCGATCGCCTTCCGCGGCGGCGCCGGACTTGTCCGCAAACGAGCGGCTGGATTCGGCAAGCTGGCGGAGCTGCGTGTCAACTTCCTCGTCGGTCACTTCGGTGACCGGCCGCTCGACCGAGATCGACTTGAAGTCGCCCGGCTCGATTTTCGGCAGGACCTCGTAGCTCATCGTGTAGGTGAGGTCGGCGTTGCCATCGAGAATCTGGTTCGACGCCGCTTCGTCCTCCGGCAGCTTGTAGTCCGGCGGCACGGCAGCCTTCTCGCCGCGGCTGGCGAGCGTGTCGCGGGCGACCTCGCCCAGCGTCGCCTGGACGATCTCGGCCATGGCGGAGCGGCCGAAGAGGCGGCGCAGATGGCTGACGGGAACCTTGCCGGGCCGGAAGCCCTTGATGTTCACCTGGTCCTTCATCGCGTTCAGGCGCTCGGCGAGCTTGCCGTCGAGTTCGGCCGCCGGTACGACGACGCTAAATTCCCGGCGCAGTCCGTCGGACCGGGTTTCGGTTACCTGCATTCGCGTACCATCCTCTGCGCAAAACCCACTTCAAAGACCTGCTGAAGTATCCCCCTCGCCTCGCTCTCCCGAACGGCCGACTGTCGTGGTGCGGGCGGAGGGACTTGAACCCCCACGACTTTCGTCACGGGAACCTAAATCCCGCGCGTCTACCAATTTCGCCACGCCCGCCGTGGGGCTGAGGCTCCAGCAAGGCGCGCCTCTATATCATCCACCTTGGACCCGTTCAACCGAGGTTGATAAGCCGGAAAAGCGGAAACGGGCGCCGCTTTGCTGCGCTATCGCCCCGCGTTTGCCAGCGCCGAAAAGACCGCCGGCAACGCCTCCGGAATGTCCTCCGCGATAAGTCCGCGTCCGGCAGTGAGGCCGGCCTCGCCATGGAGCCAGACAGCGGCGGCCGCCGCTTCGAATGCCGCCATCCGCTGGGCCAGGAGCCCGCCGACGATGCCGGAGAGCACGTCGCCGCTGCCGGCGGTGGCAAGCTGCGGCGGTGCGTTGTCGGCGATCATCGCGTGTCCCTGCGGATCGGCGACCACCGTGTCCGGACCCTTCAGGATGACGACCGCGCCGGAGCGCGCAGCGGCTTCGCGCGCGCGCTCGACCTTGGAGGGATTGCCGGCGACGTCCGGAAACACGCGCGCGAACTCGCCGTCGTGCGGCGTCATGACCACCGGACCCTGCCGCGCCTTGATCAGCTCGAACAGCTTCTCGCTCTTGCCGGTGAAGCTGGTCAACGCGTCGGCGTCGAGAACCACCGCGGCGCGCGAGGCAAGCGCCGCCATGACCAGATCGATCGCCTGATCGTCGAGGCCAAGGGCGGGCCCGATGACCACCGCGTTGCGGCGCTCGTCGGCGAGGATGCCGGCAAGCCCGGCAGCGCCTTCCATCGGCAGAAGCATGATCGCAGTGAGCTGCGCCGCATTGACGGGCAGCGCATCGAGTGGTGCGGCAACAGTCACGAGCCCGGCGCCGACCCGCAGCGCACCCCGCGCGGCCAGCCGGGCTGCACCTGTGCGCGTCGCCGGTCCGGAAACCACGACGGCGTGGCCGCGCGTGTACTTGTTGTCGTCGACGGCCAGCGTCGGTAGCGACCACCGCGATGGCGTGTTGTGCCAGAGCCTCGGCTTGATGGTGTCGAGGCACTCCGGCCGGATGCCAATGTCGGCCACGGTGACCT
>CAYOUO010000262.1:0-10942 GCA_964407155.1 uncultured Hyphomicrobiales bacterium
GTTATCGCCGTGATGGGACGGGGGCACGAACCCGCGCCGGCAACCCCGCTCCGCAAACGAAAAGGGCCGCCAGAGGCGGCCCTTCACGCAATATTCCACGCTTACGCCGGTACTACGGACAATGCCGCGGGCCGTTGTAGCTCATGTACATGCCGGTGTTCGGATTATAGGTCTTGAAGCGGTAGCAGGAATTGTTGTCGTAGGAATGCGACAGCGCGCTGCCGACCGCCGCACCGGCGAAGAAACCAAGAATACCGGCGCCGATGCCGTTGTCGTATCCCCAACCCCAGCCGCCGCGGTAATACCGGCCGCCGTGGTTATAGTGGTTATAACTGTGATTGTAGTTCGGATGCCCGGACCAGTTCTGGTACGGCTTCGCACTCGCCGTGGTCGCCGTGACGGCGCTGCCAGCCAGTACGGCAGCAGCAACAACGCCGGTCAGGATTTTGCGCAGCTTGGTCGTCATGATTTTCTCCTTAACTCCTCAGCCCCCAAAACGCCTAAGTCTAGGCGGTGTTCCACCATCTGCGAGCGGCGTGCCCGTAAACAATTGAATATCGCCCACTAACATCACGAACAAGCTGGCCCGGGCCTACTCTCCAGCTGTGATTTTCTTCACAAAGCTTCCGTGCCCGGCGCTGTCGATTAATGGCGCGGCCTCAGAACGGAAACGAAATCCTCGGGAATTCAGCGTTCCGCGATCTTTTCTTTTTGCCGGCTGACGTGTTCACTGGCGAGGAAATCTTGTCCGCACGGGAGGCACGCTTGGGCGCGCTCAGCAATTTCGGGTATCTCATCGGTCGCATCCTGATTTCGGTGGTGTTCATTTACGACACCCTGGTGCTGCTGCAGTCGCCCGGCCACGGAGCCGACTGGGTCACCCGCATCGGTCTTCCCGCGGACACCTGGATGCTGGTAGCGCTTTGCCAGGTGATCGGCGGCCTGATGATCATCTTTGGATTCTGGACGCGCTTCGCCTCACTCTGTTTCGCGGCATTCTGCATTGCCACGGCGGTCCTGTTCCATGCCAGGCCGGGCGATGTCGGCGAGCTCATCATGGGCGCCAAGGACCTTGGCCTCGCGGGCGGGTTTCTCTTTCTCGCGGCCGGCGGTCCCGGCCGATGGGCGCTCGATCGCCCGCGCGTGCGCGAGGATTAGTGCAGGCCGGCACGCGATCGTTCCCTGCCGCATGATGTCAAACAACGGGCCGTCGCCGATGCGGCCGCTGTAATGCTCCGGTCATGTTCCGGCAACCTTCCGGTTAGCCACCGGCCTCCAGACTGCCGCCATCCCCACCCAGCCAGCCAGAGCGCCTGCCCTTGAAGAACCTCGCCGCCTCGATCTCAGAATTCGGCCGCCTTGCCTGGCCCTATTTCCGCAGCCGCGACTGGAAGGCGGCATGGATCCTCGCGGCGCTGGTGATCGCGATCCAGCTCTTCCAGGTCTATCTGTCGGTGCTGGTGAACACCTGGTCGAACGCTTTCTATACGGCGCTGCAGGACAAGGACTGGGCGACGTTCATCTACCAGCTCGGAGTCGTATTCTCGGCGCTCGCCGTGCTCTACATCGTCACCGGGGTCGCGCAGTATTATCTCGGCCAGTGGCTGACCATCCGCTGGCGCGTGTGGATGACCGAGCGCTACCTCGGCAACTGGCTTGCCCGCGCCACCCATTACCGCATGCGGCTGCAGGGCAATCCCGCCGACAACCCGGACCAGCGCATCTCGGAAGACATCCAGCAGTTCATCAGCGGCTTCATCTCGATCTTCGTCGGGCTGCTCGGCGCGGTCGTCCAGCTGACGACATTCATCGTGATCCTCTGGAACCTGTCCAGGAACACGCCGCTCATCATCGGCGGCACCCACTACAACATCCCGGGATACCTGGTGTGGGCGGCGCTGGCCTATGCGATCCTCGGCACGTTCGTGACGCACCGCATCGGCAAGAAGCTGGTGCGGCTCAACTTCGAGCAGCAGCGCTACGAAGCCGACTTCCGTTTCGGTCTGGTCAGGCTGCGCGAACACTCGGAAGAAGTGGCGCTGCTGCACGGCGAGGACGCCGAGCACGCGCGCCTCGACGCACGCTTCGGCAACGTGATCCGCAACTTCTACGCCATCATGAACCGCCAGAAATGGCTGGTGAGCTTCCAGGCCGGCTACGACCAGATCGCCAACGTCTTTCCGTACCTCGTCGTGAGCCCCGCCTACTTCTTCAGCCCGATGAAGCTTGGCGACCTGACCCAGATCGCCAATGCCTTCGGCACGGTGCAGAGCAACCTCTCCTTCTTCGTCTCATCGTACGCGACACTCGCCAACTGGAAGTCGGTGGTCGACCGGCTCTCCGGCTTCGACCGCTCGATGGCCGAGGCGCACGCGCTGGAGGAGCACGGCCCGAAGATCGCCGCCGATGGCGCCCGCGGCCTGAAGGCGACCGACCTTACCGTCACGCTGCCCGACGGGCGGCTCCTGGTGACGGTGCCGCAACTCGACATCGCGCCGGGCGAGCGCCTGCTGGTGAATGGGCCGACCGGCTCCGGCAAGACCAGCCTGTTCCGGGCGCTCGGCGGTGTGTGGCCCTACGGCTCGGGCACGATCCACGTGCCGCCCGGCGCCGAGCCGCTCGTGCTGCCGCAGAACGCGTACCTGCCGCTCGGGACGCTGCGCGGCACGCTCACCTATCCGCGCGCCGAGGACGCTTATCCCGATGCAGCGGTGAAGGAAGCGCTGACGGCGGTCGGGCTGGAGAAGTTCCTGCCCGACCTCGACATCGTGCATCAATGGGCGAACCGGTTTTCCGGCGGCGAGCAGCAGCGCATCGCGATTGCCCGAGCTCTCCTCCAGAAGCCCGACTGGCTGTTCCTCGACGAGGCGACCTCGGCGCTCGACGAAACCTCGGAGGCGGAGCTCTACAGGCTGCTGCACGAGCGCCTGCCCGATACCGCCATTGTCTCCATCGGCCACCGGCAGAGCCTGCGCGCCTTCCACGACCGGTTCATGGAGCTTTCGGGCGGCGAGAGCGGGCCGCGTACGCTGGCCGACGCGGTTCCTGCCTGACGCCGGCGAAACTTGCCGCCCAAACTTGCTGAGGTGGGGGGCATGCGCTAGGAAGCGCGCCAATTCCGCAGGTTTGACAGACGCCCGACATGGCTAACGAAAAGACGCTGAAGGCCCGCCTGCCGCGCGGCTTCGCCGACCGCTCGGCGGCCGATATCCGCGCGACCGAAGAGATGGTCGCGAAGATCCGCACGGTCTACGAGCGCTACGGCTTCGAGCCGGTGGAGACGCCGCTGATCGAATTCACGGAATCGCTCGGCAAGTTCCTGCCCGATCAGGACCGGCCGAACGAAGGCGTGTTCTCGTTCAGGGACGATGAGCAAGAGGCGCGGAGCGGAGCGACCGGGAAGCCGGAAGAGGCGAGGAGCGCCCCCCGGGCCTCGCCGGAGGAGAGCCCGAGGACAGGCTCCGGCGCGACCGGGAAGCCAGGAGACTGGTTATCGCTGCGCTACGACCTGACGGCGCCACTCGCTCGCTATTTCGCGGAGAACTACGAGCGGCTGCCGAAGCCCTACCGCAGCTATCGCGTCGGCTGGGTATTCAGGAACGAGAAGCCGGGTCCCGGACGCTTCCGCCAGTTCTTGCAGTTCGACGCCGACACGGTCGGTGCCCAATCGCCCGCCGCCGATGCCGAGATGTGCATGATGATGGCCGACACGCTGGAAGCGCTCGGCATTCCGCGCGGCCAGTACGTCATCAAGGTGAACTCGCGGAAGGTGCTCGATGGCGTGATGGAAGCCATCGGCGTCACCGATGAAACGCAGAAGCTCACTATCCTGCGCGCGATCGACAAGCTCGACCGCCTCGGCATCGAAGGCGTACGCCAGTTGCTCGGCCCCGGCCGCAAGGACGAGAGCGGCGATTTCACCAAGGGCGCGGGGCTGGATGTCGGACAAGTTGCTCAGGTTCTTTCCGCTTTCAATCGCGCCCCCAATGTAGGCCCGATCGAACGCGTTTCCCCTGGCGATTTCGGAGCTGACGACACTCCCGTGCAGTTTGGGACAAGAAGCACTGGCGTCGTGATCAACGAATATCTGCTGAGTGAATGGGAGATCAACAGCGTCGCCGGCTCATCCATCGGTATGGAAGGCGTTGCAGAGTTGCGACAGATTTCCGAACTACTTCAATCTGCCGGTTATGGCTCCAACCGTGTTCGCATTGATGGTTCTGTCGTGCGCGGGCTCGAGTACTACACTGGCGCCGTGTTCGAGGCGGAGCTGCTGGCCGAAATCCCGAACGAGAAGGGCCAGCCGGTGGTGTTCGGCTCGGTCGGTGGTGGCGGACGCTACGACGGTCTCGTCGGCCGCTTCATGAACGAGAATGTGCCGGCGACCGGCTTCTCCATCGGCGTGTCGCGCCTGCAGGCGGCGCTCTCAGCGCTCGGCAAGCTGGAGACACGCGCCGGCAGCGGCCCGGTGGTCGTGCTGGTCATGGATAAGGCGCGCGTCGGGAACTATCAGAAGATGGTGGCCGACCTGCGCGGCGCGGGCATCGCCGCCGAGATGTACCTCGGCGAATCCGGCATGAAGGCGCAGATGAAATACGCCGACCGGCGCGACGCGCCGCTGGTCGTCATTCAGGGCGGCGACGAGGAGGCGAAGGGCATCGTCCAGATCAAGGACATGCGCGAGGGCAAGAAGCTCGCCGAGGGTGTCGCCGATCACGACACCTACCGCGAGGCGCGTCTAGCGCAGGGCGAAGTGCCGGAGGCCGATCTCGTCGCGGCAGTCGCTCGCATGCTCGGCCGCGCGCCGTGAGCGCCATCCTCCCCGTCATTCCGGTGTTCATCCTCCCCGTCATTCCGGCGAAGGCCGGAATCCAGATCGAAGGTCGCAACGGCTCGGAGTCTGGCTTTGCCAATCCAGCATTGCTGAGCCCGGCAATCTGGACCCCGGCCTCCGCCGGGGTGACGAAAAAGGTCAGGGTGGCGACGGTGGGTGAGGCTCTCGCATGACGGAAGCCTACGCCGATCTGCGCGCGCTGCTTGGCGAAGCCGGCTACACCTTCGTCGAGCCGCCGGTCGTGCATCCCGCGAGCGTGTTCGTCGAGCTCGCCGGCGAGGACCTGCGCCGCCAGCTCTTCCTCACCAGCGCGGAAGACGGCACCGAACTCGCACTCCGGCCCGACTACACTATACCGGTCTGTCTCGCGCACATCGCCGGCGGCCCGGCCAAGCGCCGCGCCAGCTACGCCTATCTCGGTCCCGTGTTCCGGCTGAAGGCGGGCGCGCGCGGCGAGGCGGTGCAGGCGGGCGTGGAATCGCTCGGACGGACGGACCGCGTGGCCGCGGACGCCGACATCCTGAAGCTGGCGTTCTCCGCCGCGGCCCTGCTCGGCGTCAAACGCCCCGCGGTGACCGTCGGCGATTCCGCTCTCTTCGCCAGGCTGCTCGACGAACTCGACCTCTCGCCGCCGTGGCAGCGCCGGCTCGAGCGCGCCTTCGGCGACACCGCTAAGCTGAAGAGTTTCATCGCGCGCGCCAACGGCAAGCCAGTGCCGGTTCACCATTCCGACCTCGAAGGAGCGACCCTCGCCCAAGTGACGGCGAGCGTCGAACAACGCCTCGCGGCCGCCAACCTTGGCCAGACCGGCGGACGTACGCCAGCCGAAATCGCCGAGCGCTTCATCGAGAAGGCGGTGATCGCGGCCGGGGTGAAGCCGCGCGTGGCCGCGGCGCTGACCGCCTTTCTTGCGATCCGCACCGCGCCGGCGGCGGCGGCGGCCGAGCTGCGTTCGCTGGCGAAGCGCGAGAAGATCGACTTCGGGCAGGCGCTCGATCGCTTCGAGAAGCGCAATGAGGCTTTTGCCGCGCACGGCATCGACGTCGACAAGCTCGCCTTTGCCGCCGATTTCGGGCGGCGGCTCGATTACTACACCGGCTTCGTGTTCGAGTTCCGCAAGACCAGGACGGCCAGGGACGCGATCGTCGGCGGCGGCCGCTACGACCGCATGACAGCACACATCGGCGCCGGCGGCGAGGCCGTGCCCGCCGTGGGCTTCGCCATCTGGCTCGACCGGATTGGAGGCGCCGCATGAGCGCGCCACTGGTCGTTGCGGTGCCGTCGAAAGGCCGCCTGCAGGCGGACGCGCAGGCGCTCTTCGCGCGCGCCGGGCTGGAGATCGAATCTGCCAACGGCAGCCGCAGCTATCGCGGCCGCATTCCGGATGTTGTCAACGTCGAGGTCGCGTTCCTGTCGGCGCCCGAGATCGCCCGCGAGATCGGCATGGGCGCGGTGCACGCCGGCATCACCGGCCGCGACCAGGTCGAGGAGACCGTGCCGGACTTCGCGCACCGCACGGAACTGACGCTGCCGCTCGGCTTCGGCCGCTGCGATGTCGTGGTCGCGGTCCCCGAGCCGTGGATCGACGTCGACACCATGGAAGACCTCGACGACGTTGCCGCCGACTTCCGCCCGCGCCACGGGCGCCGGCTGACGGTGGCGACCAAGTACGTCACGATCACGCGCCGCTTTTTCGCCGGCCACGGCATCGCCGATTACCGGATCGTCGAGAGCCTCGGCGCGACCGAAGGCGCACCGGCCACCGGCGCCGCCGATCTCATCGTCGATATCACCTCGACCGGTGCGACGCTGCGCGCCAACGGCCTCAAGGTGCTGGCCGACGGCGTCATTCTTTCGTCCGAGGCGCATCTCGTTGCCAGCCGCGCGATCGACTGGAGCGCCGCACAGAACGCTGCCTACGCGGCGATCGTCGCGAAGCTGAAAGCGGCGACGGCGCGGGACTGACCTTCGTCATTCCAGCGAAGGCCGAAGCGTTTTTCGTCCAATTGAGGCACAGTCACGCCGGCCGCCGGAACGCCCGGCGTGCCCTTTCCACGACCGGGCGGCAATGGCAGCCCTCGATGTGATCGTTGACCATGCCCATCGCCTGCATGAAGGCATAGACGGTGGTCGGTCCGACGAACGACCAGCCGCGCTTCTTCAGATCCTTGGAGAGCGCGACCGCCTCGGCCAGCGGCCCCTGCCCCTTCAACGTGGCGAAATCGAAGTCGCCGGTCCGTGCTTTCGGGTCAGGCTCGAAACGCCAGAAGTAGGCGGACAGCGTGTCGGCCTCGTCGGCGAGTTCAACGGCCCGCTTGGCGTTGTTGATGGTCGATTCGATCTTGCCGCGATGGCGCACGATGCCGGCATCCATGAGCAGCCGCGTCACGTCGCGCGCACCGAACTTCGCGACCTTGCGGAAGTCGAAATCAGCGAAGGCGCGGCGGAAATTCTCGCGCTTGCGCAGGATCGTCAGCCACGACAGCCCCGACTGGAAGCCTTCCAGGCAGATCTTCTCGAACAGGCGGTCGTCATCATCGACCGGCCGGCCCCATTCGTCGTCATGATAGGCGCGATAGTCCTCGGGCGCGGAGCCCCAGAAGCAGCGGCGCCTGCGATCCTCGCCCACGATCAGTCCGTCGATGTCGCTCATCGGGCCCTCGTTACCCTTCGTTCACCATGATCGCATTCCGAAAGCATCCGTTCACCATTCGGTTGCGACCTCGCCTGCATGGTTAGCGCCAGATAACCACCGCCGTCTCCAGCCATTTGTATCGAGTAGGCCGATGACCCGTTGCACCACCGTTTCCGCGCTCACCCTGGCTGTGGCGCTCGCCGCCCCGCTTTCCGCCCATGCCGCCGGCGGCGACGATTCCTGGCTGCTGCAGCTTCTGCCCGGCCATGGTGCAAAGCCCGCGCTGACCCAGCCGGCGCCGCAGAAGGCGGCATTCGCGCCGGCTTCCCAGCCGGACACCTCGCTGATCACGGTGCCGGGCGCCTCCGAGCAGGTGATGGACTATCCGCTCGACCCGGAATTCCTGCCGAAGGTCGTGCCCTATCCCAGCCAGGACAAGCCGGGCACCATCGTCATCGATACCGAAGGCCGGCACCTCTACCTGATCATGCCGGACCAGCGGGCGCTGCGGTATGGCGTCGGCGTCGGCCGCCCCGGCTTCGAGTGGGCGGGGGTCCATCACATCACCCGCATGGCCGAATGGCCGGACTGGACGCCGCCGGACGAGATGCTGAAGCGCCAGCCGGGCATCCCGCATCACATGGATGGCGGGCCGGACAACCCCCTCGGCGCGCGCGCGCTCTATCTCGGCTCGACGCTCTACCGCATCCACGGCTCGAACGAGCCCTGGACGATCGGCCACGCCGTCTCTTCCGGCTGCATCCGGATGCGGAACCAGGACATCATGGACCTCTACCAGCGCGTGCGGGTCGGCAACAAGGTGATCGTCCTCTAGCTCCGGCCTTGCAAATGCGTGGCGCGGCGGCCACGCCGGCGACCTGATGTGTCGCCGATCACGCGGTTGCGATAGGCGGCGTCTTGCCGGGGCCGGACCCGATTCGCTATCATCAGCCAAGGGTTTAAGCGCTGTTCTGGGGAGCAACGGATATGCGCATCGGTGGCAAATTGACGTTCGCGGCGGCAATCAGCGCCGCCCTGCTGGTCAGTGGCGCGGCCCGCGCCCAGTCGTTCTTCGACTTCCTCGGAGACGCCTTTTCGGGCGATGACAGCGCCCAGTTCGACAACAAGGTGCTGTGGCCGGAAGATGTGCCGCGCAGCCGCGTCGTCCCCTTCAAGTATCACCGCCAGGTCGTCGATTACGACACCACGGAGAAGCCGGGCACCCTCATCGTCGATCCGGAAGAGCACTTCCTCTACTTCGTGCTCGGCAACGGCCAGGCGATCCGCTACGGCGTCGGCGTCGGCCGCACGGGGTTCGGCTGGAAAGGGGTCGTGCACATCGGCAACAAGGCGGAGTGGCCGAACTGGACCCCGCCCCCGCAGATGATCGCGCGCGAGCGCGAGCGCGGTCACAAGTTGCCGCCCTACATGGCCGGCGGCCCGCAGAACCCCCTCGGCGCGCGCGCCATGTATCTCTACAGCGGCTCCGGCGACACCGGCTTCCGCATCCACGGGACGAGCGAACCCTGGACCATTGGCCTCAACGTCTCGTCCGGCTGCATCCGTCTGATCAACGACGACGTGGAAGACCTCTACGACCACGTCAAGGTCGGCGCCAAGGTCATCATTCTCTAGAGCTTTTACAGGGTTCATCGATCAAAAGAGCCGCCGGCGTCACGGCGGCTCTTGCTTTGTGCGCGCATGGGTCTAAATGCGAGGGCGCACTCACCTCGGCCGACGGCGCACATCCATGGAAGAAGCTGTGACCATCGAAGCGCCGGCTGCCGGCGCGGCGCGGGCCATCTCACTGCCACCGGCCGACATCAGGCGCATCATCACAGGTGTGATCCTCGCAATGATGCTGGGCGCGCTCGACCAGACCATCGTGGCGACCGCGCTGCCCTCCATCGGCAACGACCTGCGCGACGTCGTGCACCTGCCCTGGGTGGTCACCGCCTATCTGCTCAGCGGCACCGCCGCCACCCCCCTCTACGGCAAGCTCGCGGATATCGTCGGCCGGCGGAAGGTGGTGCTGGCGGCCCTCGCGATTTTCGTCGGCGCCTCGATCCTGGCCGCGCTCGCGCGCAGCATGTGGGTGCTCATTCTCGCGCGCTTCCTGCAGGGCGCCGGCGGCGGCGGGCTGATCGCGCTCGGCCAGACGGTGATCGGGGACGTCACCCCGCCGCGTGAACGCGGCCGCTACATGGTCTATTTCGCGCTGGTTTTCATGACGGCGTCGATCGCCGGACCGGTGCTCGGCGGCTTTCTGTCCGAGCGCCTGCACTGGTCTTTCATCTTCTGGATCAACCTGCCGCTCGGCGCGATCGCCTTCTTCATCAGCGGCGGCATCCTGAAACGGCTGCCGCGGCACGAGCGCCCGCACAAACTGGACTGGACGGGAGCCGGCCTGATGGTGGCGGCGACCGTCACGCTGATGCTTGCGCTCTCGTGGGGCGGCGACGCCTATCCGTGGGGCTCCTTCGAAGTCATCGGCATGTTTGTGGCGTCGCTGTTGCTGTGGCTGCTGTTCGCCGCGCGCATCCTGACGGCGCCGGAGCCGTTCGTGCCGCTGTCGATCATGTTCAACCCCGTCGTCTTCAACGCGACGCTTTCGAACTTCTTCATCGTCGGGGCGAGCGTGGCGCTCACCATCTACCTGCCGATCTATTTCGAAGCCGCGCTGAACCTCACCGCCAGCCAGTCGGGCCTCGCGCTGATGCCCTATGCCGCCGGCTCCGTCATCGGTTCTCAGGTTTCCGGCCGGGCGATGGTGTACGTCAAGCATTACAAACGGACGCCGGTGATCGGCGTCGGCATCGCCATCGTTGCAACCGCCGTCCTCGCGGCGACCTCATCCCATCTCACGCTGTGGCAGATCGAGATATTGCTCGCCATCGTCGGCATCAGCTTCGGCACGATCTTTCCGGTGACGACGGTCTCGGTGCAGAACGCGGTGGAGCCGCATCAGCTCGGCACGACGACCGCCACCTACAACTTCTTCCGCTCGCTTGGCGGTGCCGTGATCGTGGCGGTGCTGGGCGCGATCCTGATCGACGGGCTCGGCGTCGGCGGCGAGCACGTCAGCTCGCTCGAACAGATGGCGGCGGAGGCAGCGCGCCGCGGCACGGCGGTCGCGCCGGTCTTTGGCCTGGTGTTCGCGGCGACCGCCCTGATGCTGGCAATCGGCTACATCTTCCTGGTCACCATGAAGGAAGTGCCGCTGCGCGGCCGCTGACCACCAAAGCAATTCACGACGCGATTGAATCGTGAATTGCTCGCGATTTTCCGGCCTTTCGCAGTTAGACGATCAGTCGATAGGCGGACAGCGTCAGGAACGGCGACAGCGTCTCGGCCGTCGACAGGCGCCGGAAAAGGTCCACCGCCTCCGGGAAGCGGCCCTCGTCATGGGCTTTCTCGCCGATCTCGCCACGAATGCGCTCGAGCTCCTCCTGCAGGCACCACTCGAACAACTC
>CAYOUO010000263.1:0-12005 GCA_964407155.1 uncultured Hyphomicrobiales bacterium
GTAAGCGATCAACTGATCAGCAATCAAAAAGAAGATGGCGGCAAAAAACGCCATCGCGATGACCATCACGGTCGAAACCGCCGTTTCCCGTCGCGACGGCCACACGATCTTGGCCGTTTCCGCCCGCACCTGCTGGAGGAACGCAAAAGGACTGGGTCTATCGGCCATGAACCGCTCATAACTCATCGACGCGCGAACCTTTGGCTCGCGCGCCGGGCGCCTAGGAAGCGCTACATAAGGCTTTCGAAAAGGATGATCAAGCCCGGAATTCCGCAAAGTTGCGGATATTCCCGGCCATTTCTATCACCCTTTCGGCCGGATCGTCGCTGCAACGCAACAATCCTGCTGGAATGGCAGGGGCAGTAGGGCTCGAACCTACGGCCTGCGGTTTTGGAGACCGCCGCTCTACCAGCTGAGCTATACCCCTAGCGCGTCGCGCAGGAGAGATAGCAGGCGTCGGCCCCTCGGGCAATTTCCCGATGCACCGATTATCGCTTTTTCCGGGACGTGCGGGTGCGGGCCGCCTTTCGCGCCGCTGCCGAGCGCTCGGCCGGGCCCTTGGTCGCGGCAGCCTTCTTCGCCGCGCTCGACCGCGAGCTGGCAGATCTCCGCGACGCCGCGCCACGCGCTTGTCGGGACAGCGCTTCCGTGGAAACAGTGCTGGTCGGCTCGCGCTTCAGGGCACGCTTGACTGCCCGCGCCGCTTTTGGGCGCTTCGCCGCCTTGCGCTCGCCCTGGCCGACCTCGTACGCGTTCTCGGCGCTCCGGCGGGTTCTCCGGGATGTCTGACCCTTGCCCGGCGGCGGCAGGTCTACGCCGGCGCGGCGGGCTTCCGACAACCCGATCGCGATCGCCTGCTTGGCGGAACGAACCCCATGCTCTCCATGACGGATCTTGTCGATCTCGTCGTGGACGAACTCGCCGGCCTGTGTCGACGGCGACTTGCCGGCGCGCTTGTCGGCTCTCGCCTTTCTGATCGTCTCCTTGTCCGGCATGGCGCAACTCCTTGATCCGGTACGGACAAGGGCCAAAACGCGGGAGAAGCGAATTCGATCCAGTGCCGCTGCGGCTGCAGCGGCGCGACGGCCTTTACCCGGCGCGCCAGGCCGCTGGAGCGGGTGAAGGGAATCGAACCCTCGTATTCAGCTTGGAAGGCTGCTGCTCTACCATTGAGCTACACCCGCGCACCGGCGTCGTGAATCACTAGCCCGACACGGCCGGGCAAGCCAGTACCGACACGGAAGAAAAGGCGGGAATGGTGGGAGAGGTAGGACTCGAACCTACGAAGGCTAAGCCAGCGGATTTACAGTCCGCCCCCTTTGCCGCTCGGGACACTCTCCCCCGCCCTGGTTCCTGCCCTTGCGGGCAGAAACCTGACGGCGGCGACTTATGGCGACCGCTCCCGTGGCTGTCAACGCGGGCAACCTCTCGCAACCGGTTTCGGCTATAAGCGCCGCCGACGATCGCTTCAGGAAATGTGAAAGGAACGCCATGGCGCGCCACAACACCCCGCCCGAACGCCGCGCCCGCCAGCAGGCGCGGATGGCGGAAGCCCGCCGGCACGCATCGCGCTCGCCGGCCGAACGGCGGGGCGATGCCCTCTTCATCTACGGCATTCATCCGGTGCTCGCGGCGCTCGAAAACCCGCGGCGCAAGGTGCTGCGGTTGCTGGCCACACCCAACGCGCTGGCGCGGCTGAAGGAAGCCGGCGCAGCCTTTCCGGTTCCGCCCGAGGAGACCACCCCGCGCGACCTCGACCTGCTGCTCGGCAGCGAGGCCGTCCATCAGGGTGTCGCCATAGAGACAATGCCTCTGGCGCCGCTCGGGCTCGACGTCTTGGCCGGCGCAAAGCTCGTCGTGGTCCTCGACCAGATCACCGACCCGCACAATGTCGGCGCGGTCCTGCGCTCGGCGGTTGCCTTCGCCGCCGATGCCGTGATCTCGACCGGGCGCCACAGCGCGGCCGAAACCGGTGCCCTTGCCAAAGCAGCGTCGGGCGCGCTCGATCGCATTGCCTGGATCGAGGTGCCGAACCTCGCGCGGGCGCTGGAGGAAATCGGCGCAATGGGATTCCGGCGCATCGGTCTCGACAGCGAAGGGACGGCCGACCTCGAGGACAGCATCGCGGGGGACCGCATCGCGCTGGTGCTCGGCGCCGAGGGCAAGGGCCTCAGGCGTCTCACCCGCGACACCTGCGACGCGGTCGCGCGGCTCTCGGTGCCCGGCGCCATCGCCAGCCTCAATGTTTCGAACGCAGCGGTGCTCGCGCTCTATCTCGCCAGCCGCCACCTGTCGCCGCGGCAGCGCTGAGGGAGCATTACTGCGCAGCGACCTTGAGATACTGCACCACGATCGCGGTGTAGTCGCCGAACGTCAGTTCCGCAGGATGCAGTTTCCGTTCATGGCAGATGGCCGGAAGCTGCCGCATGAAATCCGCGAATTCCGCCGCGATCGTTTGCCCGCCCGGAACTTTGGAATCCTTGCTCTGGTCGCGGAGCCACGCCGCGAGTTCACGGATCAATGACGATATCTGTCCGCCATGCGCATGGATGTCCTGACCGGCGATGTCCGAGATGAAACGCTGATATCGATAGGGCTCGGTATCGAAAATGATGCATCGCTTGCTTCTCTGGGCGCGGCGCCCCAGCAGCCTGACGCCAAGAAACATTCCGAGTTCGAGCGGCATGTTGAACCGGGGCAGCGGCGGCGCTCCCTCCGCCTCCGTCCGGGAAATGTCATGCACGCCGTAGCGGCATTCATCGATGATCCTGGATATCTTCTCCAGCCGGTTTTCGCCGCCGTCGTCGGCTTCACGCGCGCACCGCGCCCGGAACCCGGATCGTATCACCGTGAAAATGATCGCGTTGAAGAGAGGCGAGAACGAATCGTCGAACGGGCAGTTGACGAATACGTCGCGATTAGGCGACGCGGGCATCTATTTCTTGCGTTCCGTCCCGGATGCGGCGGATCGTTCTGAACGGCGATCCGCAGCCGAACTGCGCACGAGCCGCGTGATCACGTTCTGGATTTCGCGCGGCGTGAAGTGGCTCGGCGCCGTATTCGGCGTCAGAATCTCCACACCGTCCCGGGTGCGTCCCGAAACGCGGTACGAGCCATTTTTCGCCAAGGCGTCCTTTGCCATGCCAATAGAATGGGCCGGTCGAGAGAATCCATCAAGAGGTTGGCTTTTTCTCTCCTGAAGCAGCCGGTTCTTGCCTTCCACTCTCCGCGCCCCGTCAAGGCAGGTAGCTTCGCCGTAAGGCGTGGTCGTTCCTGCAATCGACTTCGGCTTCGTCGGTCCAGCCACACGCATCCCGCATCGGCTTGCAACCGTTGACCTAGCAGTTCATCCATGGCCAGACCTGTTCGGGCCATGGATCTAGCGGCGTCGATTGTCCCCGTCGGACTAGAAGCCGAGCTTGTAGCCGACCGCAACGTTCTCCTTGTCGGATTTCAAGCCGGCGCCCGTGTCCTTCCATGCGTAGCCGATCGCCGCATACACGGCTTGCCGTGGATCAAGCTGATAGGTCAAACCGGTCTGAACCTTCGGCGTTACCCATTGCTCATCGAAGGCATTGCGCCAGCGGGCGTTGATGACGTTCCAGGTCCACTTGGAATCCAGCTTCCAGTCGACCGTTCCGCTCACCAGGTAATAGGCGCCGATTGGTGTGTCATCCACGGTGTAGTTGCCTTCATTGTAGCCGACACCGCCGCTGACACCGAACGTGAAAACATCCTGCTTCCACTTGTAGCCCAGCGTGGTTTCGCCCTGCCAGCCGCTTTTCACCTCGGTCGGCGCGAACGTGTCCTGTACCGCAACACCCCACGCAAACCCTGACCCAAGATTATGGGAGAAGCCGAGCTTGATGTAGCTGTCCTTGTAAGGCGTGAAGTTCGGCGCACCGAACTCCGGCGAGAACTCCAGGCTGATGCTGTCGCCCAGCGGCGTGGGCGATGGTGCCGGAGTTGCGCTGCCAGCATAAGCAGGGAGTGCAGCACCCGCGATGACGCTCGCAATCATCAAACGTGCAATAACTTCCATGGAAATCGCCCCTCTACAGTTGTCGGCACCCCGGAAGTGTCCCGGCCGACATATGCACAGCTTATACACACGCAAATCTCACTCGATAGGTACAGATTGGTCGCCGCGGGAGATCGCCAGTGAGTGTGTCAATAGCGCAACTAATACGTCAGGCGTAACGGGCCGAATGGCGAAGCGAGAACTGCTGCTTTTGCAACAGCAGCTTATCCTACCAAGTATATCCAAGGCACCAGCCTGCCATTTGTCTTTGGGGCCGGATGAAATAATGCTAACTTAACGGTGGCCGTTGCCGTGGTTGACCCCTCTGCACCGGTTAGGCCTGTCCGGCGCTGCAAACGCCGCGGTGGGCCGCTTCGTCTTTAGACGTCGCGGTCTGATCCAGCGCTACCCAAGGCCCTCGCAGCACTTGCCCGTCAAGCTCCGCAAGGTCGCGCACCGTTCCTACATCATCGAATTTCGGCGAAGCGGCGAGCGGCTGTCATAGAGGGTCACTGACGAGCGATCGTTGGGAAGGCCGGGCAGCTGCATTGACCCGCGAGCCAGGAGACCTGCCGCGACCGCTTGAACGTCCACGGGCGGGGTGCCCCGGCGGGTCGCTTGCTGCTGAGTTCTCGCTCGCGTGTCCACGCCGGCATCCCTTCGGCCTCTGCTTCCAACAAATCTGGGGGTCACTGCCGATGTCGCTCACCGAAGCTCACCACACCGCGCCTCTGCCGCTGCTGACTGTCGTCGCTAACAATGATGCAGCGTCCGGACCGGAGTACCGCGTCATTCGCCGCAACGGCAGCGTCACCGCCTTCGACCCCTCCAAGATCGCGGTCGCTCTCACCAAGGCGTTCCTTGCTGTCGAAGGCAATACCGCCGCAGCCTCGCGACGCATCCACGAAACCGCTGAAGCTCTGACAGCCCAGGTCTTCAGCGCGCTGGCGCGGCGACCTGATGCGGCTCGCATTTTCCATATCGAGGACATCCAGGACCAGGTCGAGCTGGCGCTGATGCGTGGGGAGCACCACAAGGTCGCCCGCGCCTACGTCCTCTACCGCGAAGAGCGGGCCCGCGAGCGCGTCGCGGCTGCCACGACGCCGGTAAAGGCTGCGGTGACGCCGTCGCTCCGCATGAAGCGCGATGACGGAACACTCGTTCCCGTGGATATGGCGCGTTTGGCCCGCATCGTCGCCGAGGCGTGTGCAGACCTCGACGGCACCGCGCCCGATCCGATCCTCGCCGAGACCACCCGCAACCTCTACGAGGGCATCTCGCCGGATGAGCTTGCGCTGGCGCCGATCCTCGCCGCCCGGACGCTCGTGGAAAGCGAGCCGAACTACGCGTTCGTCAGCGCGCGGCTGCTGCTCGACAAGCTGAGGCGCGAAGCGCTGACCTTGGTCAGCGGCCGTCCCGATCAGGCGACGCACGCCGAGATGACAGCACGCTACCCGGAATACTTCCCGGCGTCATTGCCACGGGCATCAAGGTCGAGCGCCTCGACCCGGAGCTGGAGCGGTTCGATCTCGCGCGCGTCGGCGCCGCGCTCAAACCCGAGCGCGATCTCAAGTTCCAGTTTCTCGGCCTGCAGGCCCTCTACGACCGCTATTTCCTGCATGAGAAGGGCGTCCGCTTCGAGCTGCCGCAGGCTTTCTCAACACCATCACCTCCCGCATCGGCTCGCTCACGTCGGACGCGGGCTTATACACGCGAAAGATGCATTTTTCGACTCTCGCATCGGCATCCCGCTTTTCGTTAAGAGACAGGACTGATAAAGCGGCGGCGGTTCGGGCGCCGGATTAGCTCAGCGGTAGAGCAGCGGTTTTGTAAACCGAAGGTCGGGGGTTCAATCCCCTCATCCGGCACCAGATTCCTCCTTTCACCTTCCCGTGAAGACGATGCACGCCGCGGACGGCGGCGGAATTGCGCGCAATTCTCATCGAATCTGGCGACTTCCGTTCAAACACCCGCAAGGTCCACCGGTGTGCAGTGTCACACGGCGGTCTCCCGCGCTCGCGCCTGAGACCGCCCGCATTCGAGGGGGCACGAGAAAGGGAGAAACCTCGATGCGTAGCAAAGTGACTCTGCTCGCGGCCCTGCTGATGGCAGCGCCGCTTCCCGCTCTGGCGCTCG
The DNA here is from genome assembly GCA_964407155.1 of uncultured Hyphomicrobiales bacterium. Lineage (GTDB taxonomy): Bacteria > Pseudomonadota > Alphaproteobacteria > Rhizobiales > Kaistiaceae > DASZQY01. Next base: position 6,158 of record CAYOUO010000263.1, read on the forward strand.
GCGTAGGTGTTGGCGTCGGCGGAGTGGGTGTTGGTGTCGGCGTAGGCGGGACCGGCAGTTCGGCCGGAACCTCCAGCGGCGTCTCGGCATCGGCCGGTATCGGCGGCGTCGGCGCGACCGCTTCCGTCGGCGGATCGAGCACGGCGAGCGTGTCGGTCGGCAACGGAACGACCTCGGCCAACGCGACGGTCGGCAACGGCACTGATGCAGCCGATGCCACTGTCGGGATCGGCAACGACAGCGCCAACGTTTCCATCGGAACCAATCCCGGCAATCTGGCGACCGTGAACTCCGATGGCAACGACACCGATGCGAGCGTGAACCTTGGCGGACTTCTCGGCACGCTCGGCGACACGAACCCGACAACGCCGACAACGCCAACGACACCGACAACGCCGGTGAGCCCGACGACGCCGGTGGCAACCCAGGTTGCCGACACGCTCAGCACCCTGACCACGGCGCAGCAGCAACAGGTGAAGATGCGCTGCCGCGATATTCTCGCGAATATGGCGACCGCCGATAACAGCCTCGTTTTGCTCTGCCGGATGGTGTCGAACATCCGGTAGTGCGGGCCGCACGCCTGCCCGGCTGAAATGCCGGGCAGGCGGGCCTTTCAGAACTTACGAGAAAACCGGATCGGGACGACCGGCGGCGCGCGCAGCTGCGGTCAGCGTATTTGCCATCAGCATCGCAATCGTCATCGGCCCGACGCCGCCGGGCACCGGCGTGATCGCGCCGGCAACGGAAACTGCTTCCGCATAGGCGACGTCGCCAACGAGGCGCGTCTTGCCCGGTCCCTTTTCGGGTGCCGGCAGCCGCGAGGTGCCGACATCGATCACGACCGCGCCGGGCTTCAGCCAATCGCCGCGCACGGTCTCGGCGCGGCCGATCGCGGCCACAACGATATCGCCCTGGCGCACGGTGGCGGCGAGATCGCGCGTCTTCGAATGGGCGATCGTCACGGTGCAGTTCTGGTCGAGCAGCAGTTGGGCCATCGGGCGTCCGACCAGCGTCGAGCGCCCGATCACCACGGCATGGCGGCCGGCGAGCCCCTCGGGCAATGCGCGCCGGACAAGAATGAGGCAGCCAGCCGGCGTGCATGGCACGAGCGCACCGGGAATGCCCCCGGCAAGGCGGCCGACATTCAGCGGATTGAGACCATCGACATCCTTCGCCGGAGCGATCGTCTCGACGATCCTGGTGCGATCGATGTGCGAGGGAACGGGAAACTGGACGAGAATGCCGTGGATCGCAGCGTCGGCGTTCAGCCGTTCGACGAGCGCGAGAAGATCGCGTTCGCTGGTTTCAGCGGGCAGCGTGTGCTGAACGGAGCGGAAGCCCAGCTCCTCGGCCTTGCGGCCCTTCGCCGTGACGTAGACCTCGCTGGCCGGATCGTTGCCGACCAGAACCACGGCGAGGCCGGGAACGATCCCCGTTTCTGCCTTCAGGCGACGGGCTTCCCCGGCAACCTTCCCCGTCACCTCCTCGGCGACGGCGCGACCGTCGATGACCCTAGCGGAAGACGACGGTGCGGTTGCCATTGAGGAGCACCCTGTGTTCGAGGTGGAAGCGGACCGCCCGGGCGAGCACGGTCGCCTCGATGTCGCGGCCGGCGGCGATCATATCGGCTTCCGACATGGCGTGATCGACGCGGCCGACGTCCTGCTCGATGATCGGGCCGGCGTCGAGCTCGGGCGTGACGTAGTGGGCGGTGGCGCCGATCAGCTTCACGCCGCGCTGGCGCGCCTGCTCGTAGGGCCGCGCGCCGACGAAGCTGGGCAGGAAGGAATGGTGGATGTTGATGGCGCGGCCGGAGAGCTGCCTGCAGAGGTCCGTCGACAGCACCTGCATGTAGCGGGCGAGCACGACCAGATCGATGCGCTCGTCGGCGATCATCTTCTGCAGCGCCGCCTCCTGCGCCTCTTTGGTGCCGATACTCACCGGCAGATAGCGGTAAGGCAGGCTTTCGGCCTCGACGCGGCGGCGCATCGCCTCATGGTTGGAGACGATGGCGACGAGTTCCATCGGCAGATGCCCGATGGAGTTGCGGTAGAGCAGGTCGTTCAGGCAGTGCCCGAACCTGGACACCAGGATGAGGACGCGCGGCTTCACCCCGAGATCGTGCAGCGTCCAGTCGAGGCCGAAGCCGGTCGCCACCGGCCGGAAGCCCTCGCTGAAGATCGCCGGGGTGATACCGGCCGGCGCCGAGAAAGATACCCGCATGAAGAAGCGCTCGGTCTCGGGATCGCCGTACTGGGCGCTTTCCACGATGTTGCAGCGCTGCGAGGCGATGGAATTGGCCACCGCGGCGACGATGCCCTGCCGGTCGTGACACGACAGGGTCAGCACGAAGCGGGCCGGTTCGGCGGGCATGGATGAGTGATCCGACAAACGTGAGCAGGAAACGGCGAGACACCTAGCGCCCGCGGCCGGTTACCGCAACTCCGCTGCCCGGACGGGCAGCCGCGCCGGCAATGGAAAACTCACCCCGCGCATGCTACTGCCATGCGGCGTTTTCCGGGAGAGGGCAGCCAATGGCAGGGCGGCACAAGACCAGGGCGATCGCCTTCATATCGAGCGCGCACGATGGGCGAGCGAGCGAGGCGCGGCTGAGGCTTTCGGAGCGTTACCAGGGCGTTTCGCCCGATGCCGCCGACGTGATCGTGGCGCTCGGCGGCGACGGCTTCATGCTGCAGACGCTGCACGCCTTCCTCAACACCGGCAAGCCGATCTACGGCATGAACTGCGGCACCGTCGGGATCCTGATGAACGAGTACGAGGAGGAGCGCCTGCCGGAGCGCATCGAGCGCGCGGCGGTGAACCAGGTGCATCCGCTCGCCATGCATGCCACCGACGATACCGGCACCACGCACAAGGCCTACGCCATCAACGAGGTGTCGCTGCTCCGCCAGTCGTATCAGGCGGCGAAGCTGAAGATCGACATCGATGGCACGACCCGCCTCGAGGAGTTGATCTGCGACGGGCTGCTGGTCGCAACTCCCGCCGGCAGCACCGCCTACAACCTCTCCGCCCACGGGCCGATCCTGCCGATCTATGCGCCGCTGCTCGCGCTCACCCCGATCAGCGCGTTCCGGCCACGAACGTGGCGGGGCGCGCTCCTCCCCGATCACGTCACGGTGCATATCGGCGTGCTGGAGGCGGACAAGCGGCCGGTGAACGCGGTCGCGGACAATGTCGAGTTCAAATCGGTGATCGACGTGACCGTCTCCGAAGACAAGCAGGCGGAGAGCCTCATCCTCTTCGACCGCGATCATTCCTGGGACGAGCGCATCCTGACCGAGCAGTTCCGCTACTGAACGGCAGGCTCAGGCGGCGACGGCGCGCACGTACTGGCGGGCGGCCTCGCGCGTCTGCTCGGCGGCGAACCGGCGGAGCATCGCGGTCAGTTCGCGCACCTCGGTCTCGCCGATGTGGCGGTAGCGGGTCAGCACCGTTTCGACGTTGGCGGCGATGAAGCGGTAACGCTCTTCCGGTCCCGCCTCCGGCGCCCGGCGCCAGACGTCGAGCACGGCACTGAAGGCATCGAAGGCGTAGAGCGGCAGGCCGGCGCGCGCGTAAGCGGCGCGGAGACCGTTCAGGCGGCGGCCGCGCACCAGGCCGGCGATGCGCCGCTCGGGCACGCCGGTGAGCACGCTGAGCGCGGTCTGGAACAACGCCATGTTGCCCGCGCAGACGGCGCGGAGCAGCAGCGCGGTAGTGAGCTGGCCGGTGACGCGCAGGTGCTCGACCAGCGCGGGAAGTTCCTCGGTTTCCGATTCTGCCGCAATCGCGATCGTGGCGCGATCGCAGGCCTCGCGGGTAATGGTGCGGGCGCGGGCCTCCGGCAGCCAGGCGCGATCGACGACCATGGCGCTCAGGCGCTCGCTGACGGTGCGCACCAGAAGCTGACGGATCGAGGGCGCGAGATCCTCGCGGCCAAGCAGCGCGTCGCGAATGTCGGCGTCGTCGCCGAAGCGCTCGGCCATGCGGCGAAAACTGATCGAGGCGATGGCGGCGTTGGCATTGGCGTTCAGCGCGAGGCAGGCTGCTCTCTCCCCGTCCTCGGCGATGGCCGCGGCGACGGATTGCGAGACCAGCGGCCGGCGCGCCACCGCTTCCTGCAGCGGCTCGGACGAGGCGGCGACGATGTCGACGAGTTCCGAATCGACGAACAGCGGCGAGCGCGAGAGGACCAGCGCGGCGATCCCGGTGTGGTCGCCGGCAAGCCCGACGATGATGTGGCGCGGCGCGTCCTCGCTGGCGGCGAGCGCATCGGCGAGCGCGTACCGCACGTCGGCCGCCTCGTCGTCGAGCAGGATGGTGAGCGCGGCCTCCATGTCGTGGCGAGTCTGCTCGTCCACCTCGGTGTGCAGATAGGACCGGGCCAGCGCATGGCCCGCCTCCGCCCGGCTGCCAGCCGGGGCGGTCTCCATCCACAGCAGGAATTCCCGCACGTCCATGCCGGGGATATTGGCCGGACAATCCTTAACGAAGCGTTCACCATGATTCCGGCTGGAAATGGCGGGCCCGGACGGGCAGTTGCTGGCGCTATCACTGCGGCGGCCATGCTTTTGCCGCACAAAGAAAGACTCTCTCCCCCGGTCGAATCCGGATAGACCGATCCCATGAGCGTCGGGCAGTTGTTCAGCAAAATCGCGGTTTATGCGCCCTGTGTGTTCGCGGCCTTTCTGCTGACGGCGATCGCATTCACCGGCGGTGCGGCCTCGGCCCAGACGGCGGCGGTTCCCCTGCCCCATCTCAACCCGGCGACGCATACGGTCGAGACCGCGCAGAACGCCGCCGACAGCGGCGATGACGGCGACACCGCGACTTCCGGCGACGACGGCGATTCGGGCGCCGCGCCATCCGATGCCAATCCCGCCCTCGGCAGCGACGACATCGATACCGACGTGCCGGCGGCGACGCCCGACGAGAAGGCGCCGCTCTCCGCCCCGGCGTCCGACATCCGGCCGGGGTCGTTCACGCTGGAGGCGCGGCTGACCGCCGACGGCCAGCCGCTCGGCGACCAGGTGAAATGGCGCATCTTCAACGACACTCCCGGCAGCGACGGCAAGTTGAAGCTGCTCGGCGAAGCGAGCGGCGGCATCATCTATGTCCGGCTCGACCGCGGGACCTATTACGTCCACGCCGCCTACGGCCGGGCCGGCGCGACGCAGAAGGTCGACGTGACCGAGCCGACCGGCGGCGAGGTGCTGGTGCTCAACGCCGGCGGCATGCGGCTGCTCGCCATGAACGGCAAGGACCAGCCGCTGTCGCAGGGGCAGGTCAGCTTCGACATCTACGCCCCCGACGAAGGCGGCTCGGAAGAGCAGTTCCTGCTGGTGCCGAACGCGGCGCCCGGCCACGTCATCAGCCTCAATGCCGGCACCTACCACGTCGTGTGCAAGTACGGCACCGCCAACGCCGTGGTGCGCTCCGACATCAAGATCGAGCCCGGCAAGCTCACCGAGGCGACGATGATCCAGAAGGCCGCGAGGCTGACGCTGAAGCTGGTCGAGCAACACGGCGGCGAGGCGATCGCCGACACGGCGTGGACCGTCGACACCCCGGACGGCGCACCGATCGTCTCCGAGGTGGGCGCGTTTCCCTCGGTGGTGCTCGCCGCCGGCGATTACACGGCGGTCGCCAAACACGACGGCAAGACCTACCGCACCAAGTTCACCGTGCAGACCGGCGCCGACCGCGACGTCGAGGTGCTGGCGCAGTAGCGCGCCGGCCGAACGGCATCGTGCGCCGAGCAGACACTTCCGCTGCACCGTCGGCTGGATTCCCGCTTGCGCTGGAATGAGCGGACAAATTGCTATTTCACGAATGACACTGGATTCCG
>CAYOUO010000264.1:0-3589 GCA_964407155.1 uncultured Hyphomicrobiales bacterium
CACGTGGCCGAACAGGCAGTGGTCGAGCGTGTGCGGGTCCATGGCGTAGAGCACCGCCGCGGCGGCGGTCGCCACGTAGCCGTCGACGATCACCGGAATGCGGTTCATGCGCGCCGCCAGGATCGCACCGGTCATCGCCGCGACTTCGCGGCCGCCGAGGCGGCGCAGAACCTCCAGCGGATCGCCAAGGTGCCCGGCGTGGGTGGCGAGAGCCGCGGTCACGGAGTGCTGCTTGCGCGCGATGCCGGCGGCATCCACCCCGGTGCCGGGGCCGGCCCACGCTTCGGCGCCGCCGCCGAAGAGCGCGGCGAAAATCGCTGCCGCGACGGTCGTGTTGCCGATACCCATCTCGCCGATGCACAGCAGGTCGATGTTCCCGGCCGTCGCCTCCATGCCGAACGCCATCGTGGCCGCGCAGTCGCGCTCGCTCAGCGCCGCCTCCTCGGTGATGTCGCCGGTCGGCACGTCGAGCGCGAGGTCGTAGACCTTGAGCGACAGGTCGTAGGCGACGCAGAGCTGGTTGATCGCCGCGCCGCCGGCCGCGAAATTGTCGACCATCTGGCGCGTCACCGCCGCCGGATATGCCGACACGCCCTTTGCCGTCACGCCGTGATTGCCGGCGAAGATGGCGACCAGCGGACGATTGACCGTCGGCGGCGCTTTCGCCTGCCAGGCCGCCAGCCATTCGGCGATCTGCTCCAGCCGGCCAAGCGAACCGGCCGGCTTCGTCAACACCGCGTCGCGCGCCCGCACCGTCGCCGCGGCCGCCTCGTCGGGGCCCGGCATGCGCGCCACGAGAGCGCGAAAATCGTCGAACGGCAGCCCGGAAGGCGATGCAACCACGGAAAGCTCCGCGAATTGGAGAGAAACGGCGTGACGGATCGGTGCGGGCTGAGCGCTTTGCCCCGGTCGCCCGAGGTTCTATAACCGGCGTCCCGCGCTTCGCAAGGCGACCGGATGACACCGCCAGGCAACCCCTCTCCGCAGGCCCCCAGCGAGATCGAGGTCGCGCTCGAAGAACTGCGCGCCGCTGCGGTTTTCCTCACCCGCCTGCCGGCGAAGGCGGTAGGATACGACACCCGTCGCGCTCCCGATTTCCGCCACGGTGCGCGCGTTTTTCCGGTGGTCGGAGCGCTTATCGGATTCGCGGGCGGGCTGGTGCTCGCCGTCGCCGCGGCGTTCGGCATCGCGCGGCCGGTGGCGGCAATTCTGGCGGTACTCGCGACGGTATTGATCACCGGCGGCCTGCATGAAGACGGGCTTGCCGACACGGCCGACAGCTTCGGCGGCACCACGACCGAAGAGAAGCTCGCGATCATGGACGACAGCCGCGTCGGCACGTTCGGGGCGCTGGCGCTGATATTTTCCGTAGCGCTGCGCGTCGTAGCACTTGCCGCCATTGCGGCCGGCGGACCGCTGCACGCGCTGTTCGCGCTGGTCGGCGCGGAAGCGGTCTCGCGCGCCGCGCTGGTGCGGCTCTGGCACGACCTCCCGGCGGCGCGCACCGGCGGCCTCTCCAACGACGCCGGCGTGCCCGATGGCAACGCCATGCTCATCGCCATCGCCATCGGCGCGGCCATCGCCGTGGTCTTCTGCGTACCGACCATCGGGCTGTGGGCGACCGTGTTCGGCGGCGTGCTGGCGACGCTCGCCACGCTCGGCTTCGTGCGGCTGGTCGGGCACACGCTCGGCGGCCGCACCGGCGATACGCTCGGCGCCTGCCAGCAAATCGCCGCGATCGCGTTTCTCATCGGCGCTTCCGTCACCTGAGTTCGGACCGCTTGCCATGACGTCGCCGTGCGTACGCCTGTGCACCCTCGATCCGGCCACCAGCGTGTGCGTCGGATGCGGACGGACGCTGGCCGAGATCGCGCGCTGGACCCGGATGAGCGAGACCGAGCGGCAGGCCATCATGGCGGCGCTGCCGGAGCGGCTGAAACCCTACAGGTCCCCGTCGTGACCGCGCCCGCCCCTCCGCCGCGGCCGCGGGCCGACTTCTGGATTCTGCTCGCCTTTGTCGTCGCCATCGCCGTTGCACTGGCGGCGCGCGACAGCGACGGCGCAACCTTCGGCATCGCCAATGCCGCGCTGGTGAAGGCGGGCTACGCCGCGGTCATCGCGATTTACATCCTCGCCGTCGTCCTCAGCCGCGGCCTGAGCGGTATCGTGCGCCTCACCGGCGCGTGGCTGGCGATCGCGCTCACCGTCCTCGGCGGATACGCGTACCGCGCCGATCTCTACCGCGTCGGGACGCGCGTCGCCGGCATCCTGGTGCCGGGAATGCCGATCGCCGGCGATCTGGCGGGCGGACCGAAACACACCGTCGTCATCACGCGCGCCTTCGACGGCCATTTCGCCGTGCGCGGACGGGTGGATCGCGTGCCGACGACCTTTATGCTCGACACCGGCGCGAGCTTCGTGACGCTGACGCCACGCGATGCCGAGCGCGCGGGTGTCGATACCGGCGCGCTCGATTTCGCGACCCCGATCCGTACTGCCAACGGCGAAATCCGCGCCGCCGAGATCACGCTGGAGACGCTGCAGGTCGGCCCGATCGAGCGCCACCAGATCGCCGCGCTCGTGGCGCCACCGAACTCGCTCGACCAAAGCCTGCTCGGCCTCAGCTTCCTGAACACGCTGAAGGGCTATTCGATCACCGGCGACCGGCTGGTGCTCAGCCCCTAGGTCGCGGCGCCCGCGCCGGCGGCCATGGCGTCCGCTTCGGCAGCATGGCGGCTCGCGATGAAGCTGACGATGACCAGCTGGCAGAAATGATAGAGCATCAGCGGCGCGATGATGAGGCCGACGGCCGGCGTCGCGCCGAACATGATCTTCGCCACGGGAATGCCCGTTGCCAGCGATTTCTTCGAGCCGCAGAACAGCGCGGCGATGGTGTCCTCGCGGTCGAAGCCGAGCAGCGCGCAGGGAATCTTCATCAGCTCGTAGACGATGAAGAACAGCGCCACCACGCCGACCACGATCTCCACGACCAGGAAGAGATCGTTGGCGCTCCAGATGCCGGCGACCATCGAGTCGCAGAACGAGTTGTAGACGATGGCGAGGATGATGGCGCGGTCGGCATACCGCAGCCACCGGATGTTGCGGGTCGCCCACTCGCCCAGCCACCGGCGGGCGATCTGGCCGAGCACGATGGGCAGAAGGACGAGCAGCAGCACCTTGAGGATGACGGCACCGAGCGGGAAACCGTAACCGGTCTTCGCCGCGAACCACGCCATCAGCAGCGGCGTCGCGAAAACCCCGATCAGGCTCGACAGCGTCGCGTTGAAGATCGCCACCGGCACGTTGCCGCGCGCCAGCGACGTCATCGCGACCGACGAGGAAACGGTCGAGGGCAGCGCGGCGATGAAGAAGAAGCCGGTCCAGACCTCCGGCGGAAAGACGCTGCGCAGCGGAACGTGCAGCGCCAAAACGACGATGGGGAACAGCACGAAGGTGCCGAGCTGCACCACCAGATGCAGCCGCCAGTGCGTCATGCCCTTGCGCATCTTCTCCGGCGCCAGCGTCAGGCCGTAGAGGAAGAAAACGACGGCGACCCCGTAGGTCGAGATCAGGTCGGCGTGCAGAAAGC
>CAYOUO010000265.1:0-5762 GCA_964407155.1 uncultured Hyphomicrobiales bacterium
CGGCGGGGAAGAGCGCTCCCGATGATGCGGACGCCAATCCGCCGACCGGCATCGTGACCGCCGAGACCGTCGACCGCATCGTCAAGGTGCTGGAGAAGGCGGGCTTCGAGGTCGAGGTCAACAAGGCCGACAGCGGCGCGCCGCTGATCGAATCGACCGACGCCGATAATCCTTTCTCGGTGCATTTCTATGACTGCACCGACGGCAAGCAGTGCGGGACCATCCAGTTCGAGAGCGGCTGGAACCTCAAGAACGGCATCAACGCCGTTACCATCGAGCAATGGAACAGTGACAAGATCTGGGGCCAGGCCTACCGCGACAAGGACAAGGACCCGTGGCTGTCGGTGAGCGTCGATCTCCGCGGCGGCGTCACCGAGGCCAATCTCCTCGACGTCGCGAAAAAGTGGGACGGCCTGATGTCCCAGTTCGCGGATTTCATCGGCTGGGAGAAATAGCCCGCCGGACCGCTAGCCCGCCCCGGGGCGACCGCGGCGCCCCCGGATGCTTGGGTGCCGCCGCACCGGTGGCGGCCCACCCCCTTCGCCCTGCGGCCGGGCCAACCTATATATGGAACCCGGTCCGCTGGAGGGTTGCCCTTGTCCGCTACCATTGTCGCTGAAAAGCCGGCCGCCGAGGCTGCCGCGATCCCGATCGATGCCGGTGTCCGCATCGGGCATGTCCACCTGAAGGTGGCCAATATCGAGCGTTCGCTCGCTTTCTATTGCGGCGTGCTCGGGTTTCAGGTGATGCAGCGCTATGGTGCGCAGGCCGCCTTCATTTCCGCCGGCGGGTATCATCATCATATCGGGCTGAACACCTGGGAAAGCCGGGGCGGCCACCCGCCTGCGCGCGGCACCACGGGCCTCTACCATTCCGCCATTCTTTATCCGACCCGCGCGGCGCTGGCCGATGCGCTTCGCCGCCTGATCGCCCACCGCGTCCCGCTTGACGGCGCCAGCGATCACGGCGTCAGCGAGGCACTCTATCTGCGCGATCCCGACGAGAACGGCGTCGAGCTTTACTGGGACCGGCCGTCGGAGAAATGGCCGCGCAACCCCGACGGTTCGCTCCAGATGGTCACTGAATGGCTCGACCTCGAGGACCTGCTGCGCGAGCCGCCGCTCTCTTGATCTCGCCGGCGAAAGCTGGTGCAACCCCTGTCCAGATTTTGGGCGACCCCATGAGTCGCCGGAGTAACTCTACGATGCCCGACACCCAGATCCCCGTCACTGTCCTCACCGGCTACCTCGGCGCCGGCAAGACCACACTGCTCAACCGCATCCTGTCCGAGAATCACGGCCGGAAGTACGCCGTCATCGTCAACGAGTTCGGCGAGATCGGCATCGACAACGACCTGATCGTCGAGTCCGACGAGGAAGTCTTCGAGATGAACAACGGCTGCGTGTGCTGCACCGTGCGCGGCGATCTCATCCGCGTCGTCGAAGGCCTGATGAAGCGCCCGGGCGGCTTCGACGGCATCTTGGTCGAAACCACCGGGCTGGCCGACCCCGCGCCGGTGGCGCAGACGTTCTTCATGGACGACGACGTGCGCAGCCGGGCAAAGCTCGATGCCGTGGTCACGGTGGCCGACGCCAAGCATTTGCTCGGTGCCCTCAAGGACAGTCCGGAGGCGCAGGAACAGATCGGCTTTGCCGATGTCATCCTGCTCAACAAGACCGATCTCGTCTCGCCGGAGGAGCTCCGGCAGGTCGAGGGTCACATCCGCGCGATGAATCCGCACGCCCTCATCCACCGCACCGAGCGCTGCGCCATCCCGCTCGATCGCGTGCTCGATCGCGGCGCCTTCGATCTCGATCGCATTCTCTCGCTCGATCCCGAGTTCCTCGAGGAGCACGACGACCACGATCATGATCACGATCATGACCATGACCACGATCATCACCACCATCACCACGATTTGGAGGGGCAGGGCGTGACGAGCGTGTCGCTGCGCGCCGCCGAGCTCGATCCGCAGAAATTCTTTCCGTGGATCCAGGGCGTCACGCAGGAGAAGGGCCCGGACATCCTCCGCCTCAAGGGCATCCTCTCGCTGAAGGACGATCCCGAGCGCTATGTCGTGCAGGGCGTGCACATGATCGTCGAGGGCAACCATCAGCGTAAATGGCGCGCCGACGAGAAGCGCGACAGCCGTCTCGTCTTCATCGGTCGCAATCTCGACGAGAAGGCGCTGAAGGCCGGCTTCGAATCCTGCCTCGCCTGAACGTGCCTTCGGTCGCGCAGGTCAAGCTCGGCGCGTTCGTCGTCGAGGCCACGTTCCTCGGCGATACGCCGGTTTTCGCGCTTGGCGACGGCACCGTCCGCCGCCTGGAGGATACGCGGGCTATCGCCGCGCAGGTCCATCGCGGTGTAATTCTTGCCACGGCAGTCACTGCCGACGGCCGCCTTCTCACCGGCGGTGAGGATGGGTTGGTTGCCCGCGTCGATGCGGCCGGCAACGTCGAGCGGGTCGCGGAACGTCCAAAAAAATGGGTCGATCACGTTGCCGCTGGCCCGGGCGAGGCGGTTGCCTTCGCCGTGGGCCGCGACGCCTGGGTCGTGTCGGGCGGCAAGGAGCGGAAGTTCGAACACCCGCGCACCGTTGGCGGTCTGGCGTTCGCGCCGAAGGGATTGCGGCTTGCCGTCGCCCGTTACGATGGCGTCACGCTGTGGTGGGCCGGCACCGAGTCCGCGCCCGCCTCGCTGCAGTGGAAGGGCGCGCACCTTGGCGTCATCTTTTCGCCCGATGGCCGTTACGTCGTTACCTCCATGCAGGAGAACGCCCTGCACGGCTGGCGTCTGGACGATGGCAAGGACATGCGCATGACCGGCTATCCGGCGAAGCCGAAATCGCTGTCGTGGTCGGTGAAGGGCCGCTTCCTCGCGTCGTCGGGCGCCAATGCCGCGATCCTTTGGCCGTTCCACTTCAAGGACGGGCCGATGGGCAAGCCGCCGCTGCAGCTCGGCGCACGCGAGGCGCTCGTCACCCGGGTCGCCTGCCATCCCAAGGAGGAGCTTGTCGCCATCGGTTATCAGGACGGCATGGTTCTCGCCGCGCGTTTTGCCGATGCCGAGGAGGCGCTGCTGCGCCGTCCGGGCGAGAGCCCGGTCTCTGCCATGACGTGGAACCGAAGCGGCGACCGTCTCGTTTTCGGTTGCGAGGATGGCGCTGCAGGGGTTGTAAGCCTCTCTGGTTAGGCTAGCATTCCCCGTGACGGAACCGGGGGTAGGATGCTGGGGCGTTTCATTGCGTTTGTGCTGGCGGTCGTGGCCGGCATCGTCACCTCCCAGGCACCCGAGTTTGCGCAACAGTATCGCCAGCGCCTCGGCGGCGCGGTGGATGAGCTTGCGCAGGTCATTGAACATTTCGACGGCGATGCCGCCGCCAGCGGGGTCGATCAGGCCGGCGCGCTGGCCATCATGGCGCGCAACACCGAGCCGCTGGTCCGCCAGCAGGCCGTCAGCATGGCCGAAACCATCCTGCGCTATCACCGGCTGAGCGAGCAGCAGCAGGCCTTCGCCAGTGCGCCGCCTTTCCAGCGCGTCCTCGTCGTCATGCAGGAATTCGACCGCCCGCTGGCCCAAAGCACCCTGCAAAGCTACGAGCCGGCGGTGCCCACCACGCCCGAAGGTATCGTCTTCGCCGCCGCCGGCTTCGCGGTAGTCTATTTCCTGCTCCGCATCCTCGGGTTCGCCTTCCGGCCGCGGTGGCGCCGCCATCGCCATCATCACGGGCGCCCGGCGGAGCAGCTTTAGGCGGCCGCGGAAGCCTCTCAGGCCGGCCGGCTTGCGTTAATCCACTTCCTGGTAACTCTCTCGTGGCTAGTCTCCGCCCGCCCGGCCTCCGCGCCGGCTGCCGGTCGGGAGAAGTGCCGCTGTCCATGCCTGCTCTGCTGAACATCGTGCTTTTCGGCGTCGAGGCGACCGCTTACTTCGCCGTCATGGCCATGCTCTTCCGTGGCCGCCGGCGCTATGGCATCGGTCTGTTCTTCTGCGCGCTCGGCGCGATGCATTTCCTCGAGACCTACCTCGCGGCCGTCTTTTATGTTGCGCTCCCCTGGGGCCTTCTGGCCTCTCCGGGCTCCGTCATCCTGTTTTCCGGCAAGCTCGTCATGCTTCTCCTCGTCTATATCCGCGAGGATGCCGCGACGGTCCGCCAGCCGGTCTACGGGCTGTTGTTCGCCAACCTGCTCATGGTCGGTCTCGCGTGGCTGATGCGGCTGCACGTCATGGCCCCCGAGGTCGCGATGCCAGCCGCCGATTTTCGGTTCATGGATGAAATGGGCGGCCTCATGATCTGGGGCACGACGCTTCTGTGCAGCGATGCCATCCTCATCGTGCTGCTTTACGAATACCTCGGCCGCTGGCTGTCGGGACGGATGGCGCTGCGCATCGTGGCCAGCGCGGCGGCGATCCTCACCTTCGATCAGGCCGGCTTCTATTTCGCGCTCCACGCTTTTGGCGGTGCGCCGCTCTCCGTCTTCTGGAGCGGCTGGATCGCCAAGATGGCGGCTGCCGGCTTCTATGGTGTCTTGACCGCGCTCTATCTTCGCCGGTTCGAGCATCGCGCTGCCCGCGCCGGCCACGTCCGGCTCGTCGACGTGTTCGATGTCCTGACCTACCGCGAACGCTACGAGGCGCTGCTGCGCCGGACCGGACGCGACGCGGTCACCGGCCTGCTCGACCGCGGCCGCTTCGACCGCGATGCCGAGCTTGCCATCGGCAACGCGGCGGCGCGCGGCCAGCCGGTCAGCCTGCTCATCGTCGACGTCGATCACTTCAAGCGCGTCAACGACCGCTACGGCCATGCCGCCGGCGACGAGGCGCTGCGCCGCATCGCCGAAGAACTGAGCGGCGCGGTCCGCGACGGCGACCAGGTCTACCGCTACGGCGGCGAGGAGTTCATGGTCGTCTGCGAGGGCCTCACCCACCGCGCCGCCGTGCTCGCTGGCGAGCGCCTGCGGCTCGGCGTTGCGGCGCTGGTGATCGACGGCATCGACATGCCGATCACGGCGAGCGTCGGCGTCGCCACCGGGCCTCAGGATGGCGCCGATCTCCGCGCCCTGTTCGCCGCCGCTGACGCCCGGCTCTATTCGGCGAAATCCGCCGGCCGCGACCGGGTCGTGGGCTGGCCGGCGCTGCCTTCCGGCGAATCGGCGGCCGTGGCCGGATAACCGACCCGCCGTCGGAGAGGGCCGCTTCCTTGCTGCGGCCCCAATCGTGCGCTAGATCGCGACAGTCCGGCAGACCCCCGTGTGGGCGGGGCGGACCACCAAGGGGGCGACGTCCATGGACCGTATTCGCATCGTCGGCGGCAACCGCCTGAACGGCACGATTCCCGTCTCCGGCGCCAAGAACGCCGCACTGCCCCTGATGATCGCGAGCCTGCTCACCCGCGAGACGCTGACGCTCGACAACGTTCCGCGCCTTGCCGATGTCGCGCTGCTCAAGCGCATTCTGGGCAACCACGGCGTCGATTGCATGGTGCTCGGCAAGCGCAGCGGCCAGAACGGCCTTGCCGGCGAATCGATCGAGCTGCGCGCCGGCGACATCGTCGACACCACCGCCCCCTACGATCTCGTCTCGCGCATGCGCGCCAGCTTCTGGGTCGTCGGCCCGCTGGTCGCCCGCATGGGCGAGGCGAAGGTCTCGCTGCCCGGCGGTTGCGCCATTGGTACCCGCCCGGTGGATTTCTTCATCGATGCGCTGAAGACGCTCGGCGCCGACATCGAGATCGAAGCCGGCTATGTGCTGGCCAAGGCGAA
>CAYOUO010000266.1:0-3050 GCA_964407155.1 uncultured Hyphomicrobiales bacterium
CGGCGAGACGGAGCACGCCGAGGACGAAGAGGCCGCCGACAAGCCGATCCGCATCGCCGTCGTCGGGCGGCCGAACGCCGGCATGTCGACGCTGATCAATGCGCTCATCGGCGAAGACCGCCTGCTCACCGGCCCGGAGGCGGGCATCACGCGGGATTCGATCGCGGTCGACTGGACGTGGAAAAACCAGGCCTTCCGCCTGCACGACACGGCCGGCCTCCGCCGCAAGGCGCGGGTGGAGAGCAAGCTCGAGAAGCTCGCGGTCGCGGATGCGCTGCGTGCCATCCAGTTCGCGGAAGTCGTCATCCTCGTCATCGACGCCGGAACGCCGTTCGAAAAGCAGGACCTGCAGATCGCCGACCTCATCGAGCAGGAGGGGCGCGCGGTCGTGATCGCGGTGAACAAGTGGGACTTAGTGAGCGACCGGCAGAAGACCCGCCGCGATCTCAACGAGGAGGCGGAACGCCTGCTGCCGCAGATCGGCGGCGTGTTGCTGGTGCCCGTCTCGGGGCTGACGGGCGAGGGGCTCGACAAGCTGATGGACGCCGCGCTCAAGGCCTACGCCGGATGGAACCGGCGCCTGGCGACGGCGCGGCTGAACCGCTGGCTGGGCGAGATGGTGGAGCGGCATCCGCCGCCGGCGGTGGCCGGGCGGCGGCTGAAGCTGCGCTACCTGTCGCAGACCAAGGCGCGGCCGCCGACGTTCGTGGCGTTCTGCTCGCGGCCCGATGCGTTGCCGGACGCCTATCGGCGCTATCTCGTCAACGGGCTGCGGCAGGCGTTCGGGTTGAACGGAACGCCGATCCGGCTCTTGCTCAGAAAAGGCGACAACCCGTTCAGCGGGCGCGCGGGGGCGTCCAGGACCTAAGCGCGCGGAGCGTCGGCGTCTTCTTCGTCTGGTGCTCGCCCATGCGCTGGAGCAGGTGGTTCAGCGCATCAACGGCAACGGCAAGGTTCGGTCCCTTGTTCAGCATGACGCATTCGGCACGGCCGGCCATCGCGGCGTCGGTCATCTCGCCGCGCGAGGGAACGCCCGACTTGATGAGGCCACTCAGCACATCGGTGGCCCAGATTGCGGGAACGTGGGCCGCCTCGCACACCCAGAGGATTTCCTCCTGCATTTCCGCGAGGCGCTCGAAGCCGAGTTCGACGGCGAGGTCGCCGCGCGCGATCATGACCGCCAGCGGCTGCCGTCCCGCGGCGGCGACGATGATCTCGGGCAGGTTGGCGACGGCGCGCGGCGTCTCGATCTTGGCGACGATGCCGAGACCGGTCCAGTCGTCGCGGCGCCGGCGCAGTTCCTCCTGCAGCATGGCGACATGGCCGGGCGTTTCCACGAACGAGTAGCCGACGAGGTCGGCGTTGGCGGCGACGAAATCGAGGTCGGCGCGGTCCTTGGCCGTGAGCGGGTCGAGGCCGAGTTCCACACCGGGAAAGATGAGACCCTTTTCGGGCCTCAGCTTCATTCCCTTGAGCCTGCCGCCGGCGATGCGAACGACGAAGCCCTGCGGTACGGTGCGGGCGATGGTGCCGTGCATGACGCCGTCGTCGAACGACACCGTGTGGTCCGTCTTCAGCCGGTCCAGAACCTCGGGCGCGGTACAGGTGAACTGAACTGGATATTCGGCCAGACCGGGGTCGATGGTGCGGGCGAGAAGCAGTTCGCTGCCGACGTCGAGCCGCTCGTGGTCCGCCGCCGCATAGACCGCTCCGGTGCGCACCTTGGGACCGGCGATGTCCATGAGCACGCGCACGCGCTTCCTGCCGCCGGCACCGCGCGCATTGGCAATCATGCGCGCCCAGATGTCGGGATTGTCGTGGGCGCAGTTGATGCGGACGAGGGAGGCGCCGCGGCGGACGAGATCACGGATCACTGCCGGATCGCCGGCGGCATCGGTGCCGAGCGTGACCATGATCCGGCCGGCGCGACCGGGCGCGACGGCGCCGAGGATCGCGCTCGCATTTGCCGCGAGCAGCGCTTCGCCACGAAAGAATTGGCGCTCGGCGGGCAGACGGAGCGACGAATTCCCGTCAGCCGCGAGGGCGGCGACAGCAGCGCCGACCGCATCGAGGGTGGCCAGCACGCGGCCTTCGGCGCGGCCGAGAGAAGACAGACCAAGCGCCATGAGGCGGCGCTGCAGCAGGCGTAGATCGGTCTCGCGGAAGCCGAGGTAATGGGCGAGGTTGAGGGCGCTGGGCGCGAAGGCGGCGCGCTCGATCCGTGGCCGCCACCGGCGGTAGCGCGCGCTGCCATCGGCGGCGACGCGGGTGCGCAATGCTTCGATTTCCGCGCCAAGACCCCGGAGCCGCCCGGCCCAGGCATTTCCCGATTGCATCGCTCGCTCCGGTGAACGCCGAGGCGCGACGCTAGCTTTCGCTCATGTCAATTCGATATGCGGTGAATCAAACTTCGCGCGGGGCTAAGTCTGCGGAGGCAGCAGCGCGCGGGTTTCGCCGGTCGGGAAATCGAAGTACGTGCCGTTGCCGGCATGGGACGGCGAGAGCATGCGCACGATCGCCGGCGCAACGTCTTCCGGCGTCTTCAGGGTCATCGGGTCTTCGCCGGGCACGGCCTGCGCGCGCATGCGGGTGCGCAGGCGACCCGGGTTGAAGAGATTGGCGGTCGCCTTGCTTTGGCGGATTTCGGCCGCGTACGTGCGCACCAGCGCATCGAGCGCGGCCTTGGAAACGGAATAGGCGCCCCAGTACGGCGGGAAGCGGTGGGTGACGTCCGACGTCACGAACAGCGCGCGGCCGGCGTCGGACTGGCGCAGCAGCGGGTCGAGGGAGCGGATGAGCCGCCAGTTCGCGGTGACGTTGACCGCCATGACGCTGTCGAACAGCTTCGGCTCGATGTGCGCCACCGGCGTGATGGCGCCGAGCATCCCGGCGTTGCCGAGAAGCATGTCGAGTTTGCCCCAGCGCTGATGGATCGCGGCGCCCAGCCGGTCGAGCGCGGGATAGTCGGTGAGATCGAGCGGAACGAGAGTGGCGCTGCCGCCGGCCTTGCGGATCTCGTCGTCCAGCTCCTCCAGTGCGCCGACGGTGCG
>CAYOUO010000267.1:0-4004 GCA_964407155.1 uncultured Hyphomicrobiales bacterium
GGGGGGCGGGGGGGGTGGGGGGTGTTTGGGGGGGGCTGGGGGCGGGGGGGGGGGGGGTTTTCTCCGGCGGGGGGGGGTCACTGGCGGGGCCCCCCCCGCCGGCAGGCGTTCGAGACCGTCGGGTGGGACGAGTAGCGGGACGCAGGTCAAAAGCCGGGCAGACGCCGGGCCTCCCGTCTACGGAAGGAGATTTTCGCCGGGCTCGCCGTTACCCGACAGGACCTGATCGCTGCCCAGGATGGCATTGCGGAATGCGTCGTCGAAATTGACGCCGCGAAGCTGCCAGTGATGCGCCTGGCCGCCGGCGGTGAGCCACCAGTCGGCGATCCAGCCATGCTCGGCGTCGCTCCACAACAGCGTGCCGTGGAGGAGCGTCCCGCCGCCGGCGGCCGCCGCCAGGGCGTCGAGGTCGGCGGCCTTCAACCGGCGATCGCCGAGCTCGTCGATCGCGGCGGCGGGTGGGAAATGCGCAACGAGGCCGAAGCGGGTCGCGGCGCTCGCCATCGCCTCGTTCATCGCCTTGTCGCGCGGGTTGTCGGCGCTGACGACGTAGCGGTTGTCGTAGCGGGCCACGCCGAGAAACACGGCGAGCGGCGGCCGGTCGCCGGTCCACGGTTTGACACCGAGGCCGACGAGCGCCGCATCGATCTTCGCCGGGTCGAAATCGACGGTGAGGTAGTGCGGACGGTCGTAGGAGCCCTGCTCGTCGTGCAGCGGGATGCCGGAATAGAGGTCGCGGTAGCTGAACGACGTGACGTAGGCGTCGGCATGCTGCTTCAGAGCTTCAACACGCGGATCGTGGAAGAGGTGGGCGTCGCCCGACACCTTGACGAGGACGTCACCGAACGCCGCCATGAAGCCGGGCATGCGCCGCTCCGCGCTCGTGCCGGAGGTGACGAAGCGGCCCTGGTAGAGATCGCTGGCCGCGAGCGCGGGCAGCGCCGATACCAGGAAAAGAACGCCGCCGCCGAGGATCGCGCGGAAACGGGGCGTCATGGGCACTAGTTCGTGTCCGCGTCAGCCGCGGCGGTCTGGGTCGGCACGGCGCCGTTGCCAAGCAGGTTGTCGATGCGGGCGCGCTCGGCCTCGAAATCGGTCAGGTAGTTGTCCTCCAGCACGCGGCCGCGCGGCAAACGGATGCGGAGTGGATCGACCGGCTGGTTGTTGATGCGGATTTCGAAGTGAACGTGCGGCCCGGTCGAGAGGCCGGTCGAGCCGACGTAGCCGATGATCTGGCCCTGATGGACCGTGACGCCCGGCACGATGCCCTTGGCGAAGGCCGACTGGTGTCCGTAGACGGTCTCGTAGCCGTTGGCGTGCCGGATCTCGATCATGTTGCCGTAGCCCGAGGAGACGCCGGCCTTCTCGATCACGCCATTGCCGGCGGCGAAGATCGGGGTGCCTTTCGGAGCAGCGTAGTCGACGCCGGCATGCAGGCGCCGATAGCCGAGGAGCGGGTGGACGCGCCAGCCGAACGGTGAGGTGATGATCCCCTGTAGCACCGGCTTGCGCACCAGGAATTTCTTCGCCGAGACGCCGTTCTCGTCGTAGTAGTCCACGACGCTGTCGTCGCCGGTGCGGAAGCGGTAGAGGCGCTTCTCGGTGCCGTCGAGGGTCAGCGACGCGTAGAGGATTTCAGGATCGCTGCCGGCGGCGTTGGACGGATCGGGCAGGGAATGGAACACCTCCAGCGAATCGCCCGGCGTGATGCGCGACTGGAAGTCGACGTCGTAGGCGAACATCTTGATGAGTTGGTCGATGAGCGGCTTCGGCATCTGCTGCGCGAGCGCGGTTTCGTAGACGGCCTCGTAGAGGGTCGGCGGTCCGCTCGCCGTCTCCACCGGCTCAACTGCAGGTGTGGCGGCGAGCAGTTCGGGCGTCGCGCTCGGCTCGTCGGCGCGCACGAAGGCATTGTTGTCGGCGCGCGCAACCGTCGCCTGGTGGGCGCCGTTGTCGTAGATGGATACGCGGATCGGCTTCAGCGGCCGCTGCGCGGCCTTGGCGGGCGCGTCGCTGTCGCCGGTATCGGCGTCGTCCTGGTCGGCATTGGGCTGGTCGAGGGCGGCCGCTGCCGGGTCCGCGGCAAAGGCGATGCGCACCTTCTGGCCCGGCCGCAGGCGGCTGACATCGACCAGTTGCGACAGCGCCGCGATGATCTCGTCGGCATCGTCGCCGGTGATGGCGTTGTCGTCGAAGAGGTTCTTCAGGCTTTCGGCCTTGCCGACCGCGATGATCTTTTCCTGGTAGCCGTCGTCGAGCGTCTGTGCCGCATCGCTCTTGGCGATGGTCGAGAGGTTTTCCGGAACGATCTTCACGCCGGCGGGCACTGCCTTCGTCTTGCCGCCCGGGGTGTCCGCATCGTTCTGGTCCAGCGCCGAGACGGCGACGTCGCCGCCGAGATGCGCGGCGGCGCGCACGATCTGCTCGACCTCTTCGGTATCGAGCGCGGTGCCCGGGTCGAGATCGGGACTGGCGACCGGAAAATCGACGACCTTGAGGACGACATCGTCGGCGGCCTTCGCCGGCGCGGTCGCCGCGGCGATGTCGCTCGCCGAGGCGATGGCAGCGACTGGCACGGCCGGCGAGGGCGTAGCCTCGGAATCGTCGGCGAAGAGATGCACCGGGTCGTAGGGCGGCACCTGGCTGGCGATCTGGGGCGTGGCGAGGCCGAGCGTGGCGCTGATCTTGGCGAAGGGCCGTAGCTTGATGAAGTCGCGGTCGCCCTGACGCATCACCGTCGAGACCTGCAGGACCTGGCGCGTGGCGACGTGTGCCTGCTCCTGCTCCTGCGGGCGAATGCGGTCGGCCTTGCGGCCGAAGATGAGACCGTCGTCGTTGACGATGCCGGCGACGAAAGACTGGGGAAGGTAGGCGAACTGTTTCGGATTGGAGAGGGCGGCCATGAGGGCGGCGCCCCTCAGGAAGATGGAGGTGACCCCGGTCAGCACCGTGCCCGACAGCCACCGCCAGGACACCGCGTGCGGGATCGGAAGCTTTTCTTCCTTCTCCTCGCCGAGGATCATCGGCGGATCGTTGCCGAGATCAACAGTGCCCGCAGCGGCGCCGTAAGGAATGATGCCGAGCCGTGCCGTACCCCTCACGATGGTCACATCCCCATATATTTCGGAGCCGAAGGCTCGCGCGAGCCCCCGGAAACGTGCCCAGCCCGAAGCAGTCCCAGCGGGAAGCGAACTTGCCGACCGGCTGGGGCATTGTCAACGCAACCTTACCGCTCCGATTCCGGTCGTGAACAGACCGTCGGGGACCAGGGATGTGGGGTTCGCGGTCTGCTGAAATCAGCGTCGGGGAGCGGCGGTGCGGATGCGTTAAAATTCCCACCTTTTTCGCTGTCACGGTGTTGACACGCGGGAAGGCGACCGACTATATACGCGCCACAACGAGGGCGGCGCCGCCTTGAAGGCGGCTCTGAGGTTTACCCTCGGTTCTCTCGATGAAAGCCGTGACGAAGTTCGCTTCGGCGAACGTTTGTCTCGCATGGTTCCCCGGTCGCTGGGTGGGGTACCAAACGACGTGCTTCCCGATCCTTCGGGATGTCATGTCGGGTTCTTTGACAAGTGAATAGGAAGAAAGAGAAACGTAGGCGGCGGAGTCCTTGCGGACTTCCTCTCTTCACGGGGAGTGAAGTCAAACGAGACTTCGGCGGTACTACGTTTCAAGCATACACATTCGCTTCGGCCGCAAGACCGGGGCGGGTGGATATCGCTTGGGAACTCGTCAAAAACTGACAAGTCAACGTAGTGATCAGCCGGAACAAAATCTCAGTTCAACCTGAGAGTTTGATCCTGGCTCAGAACGAACGCTGGCGGCAGGCTTAACACATGCAAGTCGAGCGCCCCGCAAGGGGAGCGGCAGACGGGTGAGTAACACGTGGGAACGTGCCCAAAGGTACGGAACAACTCCGGGAAACTGGAGCTAATACCGTATGTGCCCGAAAGGGGAAAGATTTATCGCCTTTGGATCGGCCCGCGTCTGATTAGCTAGTT
>CAYOUO010000268.1:0-4924 GCA_964407155.1 uncultured Hyphomicrobiales bacterium
CGCGCACGGCGCCGATCGCGCGCGGCATGATCAGGCGGTCGTCGATGAGCGAGGCCGTGATCGCGGAGACCGTGGTCTGGCTGAGGTCGGTGCGCTCCGCGATCTCGACGCGGGAGATCGGTCCGAAGCGGCGAATCGCGTCCATAACGTGGAAGCGATTGATCGCCCTCATGAATTCTGGATCGGCGGTCTTCATGCTCGTGGATCTGTCAGGCGCAGCCGCTCAATCGATTTTGTTCGCATTGGTGATTTAATCCCCTCAGCGCGGCCGGGTGTCAACGCCGAACGCCTTGGTATTTCTACAAACGGCCGATTGGTGCTTGACAGGGAAGGCGCCGCAACGACAGATTTAATTTGTATCACGCAAAAAATGCCGCACTGCTCCGAGCGCGGCTTTCCTAGGGAGGAAGGGAAAATGCTGAAGAGAATCCTGGCAGGTGCCGGGCTCGGCCTGGCTCTCATGATGTCGCCGGCGCTCGCCGACGATGTCACGATTCACTTGCTGCATGTCGATCAGGTTTCCGATCCGCTGTGGAAACAGATCGCTGCCGACTACACCAAGGCGCATCCGAACGTGAAGATCGACGTCCAGTTCATGGAGAACGAGGCGTTCAAGGCCAAGCTGCCGACGCTGCTGCAGTCCAAGGACCGGCCGGACATCATCTACAGCTGGGCGGGCGGTGTGATGCAGGCACAGGCCGACGCCGGCTATCTGCAGGATATTTCCGCCGCACGGCCAGATTTCGAGAAACTGATCTACAAGGCGCCCCTCGACGCCTACCAGATCGGCGGCAAGCAGTACGGCATTCCCGCGCAGCTCAGCCTCGTCGGCTTCTGGTACAACAAGGCGCTCGTCGCCAAGGCCGGAGTCGACCCGACCAGCATCAAGACCTGGGACGATTTCCTTGCCGCCGTGAAGAAGATCAAGGCGGCCGGGATCACCCCGATCATCATGGCCGCGGGCGACAAGTGGCCGATGCACTTCTACTATTCGTACCTGCTCATGCGGCTTGGCGGCTCCGACGTTCTCGCCAACGCCAAGGCCGGCAAGGACGGCGGCTTCACCAACGCGCCGTTCGTCGACGCCGGCAAGGCGCTGAAGCAGCTCTCCGACCTCGGCCCCTACCAGGATGGCTGGCAGAGCGAGACCTTCGATCCTTCGCAGGGCATGTTCGGCGACGGCAAGGGCGCGTTCGACCTGATGGGCAACTGGCTGCTCGGCGGCCAGGCGCAGCACGCGGCCGACGGCAAGGGCCTGTCGCCGGACCAGATCGGCCTCATGGCGTTCCCGTCGGTTGCCGGCGGCAAGGGCCAGGGCACCGACGTGTTCGGCGGCGTGCAGGGCTTCCTCGTGACCAAGGATGCGCCGCCGGAAGCGGTGGACTTCCTGAAGTTCTTCTCCACGCCGGAGGAGCAGAAGGCGGCAGCCGCTGCCGGTGCCTACATCCCGGCGGTCAAGGGCACGGCGGATTTCATCACCAATCCGCTGGTCGCCGAAGCCGCCAAGGAAATCTCGGGGGCGACCTGGCTGCAGAACTCCCTCGACCAGGACCTCGGTCCGTCGGTCGGCGGCGTGGTCAACGACATGTCGGTAGCGGTTGCCGCCGGCCAGACGACGCCCGAGGATGCCGCCAAGAACATCCAGGACGCCTGGAACCAGCGCTAGGATAAATCCCGGAAGGTCGCCGGTATCGGCTGGCGGCCTTCCATCCATTGCCGTCCCGGGAGCATCATGCTGCCATGTCCGAGACGACGCACGTCGCACATACCCGCACAGCCCCTACCCGCGGTGGCCTGACCACCGTTCTCGTCTTTCTGCCGCCGGCGCTCGCGCTTTTCACCGTCTTCGTCATCCTGCCGATCGGCCAGGCAGCCTGGTACGGCTTCTACGACTGGAACGGCCTTGCGATTCCGCAGCATTTCATTGGGCTCGAGAATTACGCCCGTCTGTTCAGCAATCACGTCTTCGGACAGGCGGTCATCAACAATGCCCTGATCATCGTCGTTTCGCTTGCCCTTCAGTTGCCGCTGGCTCTCGGCATGGCGGTGCTGCTCGCCGAGCGCACATGGAGCTCGCTCGCCTTTCGCGCGATCTTCTTTCTTCCGTACATTCTGGCCGACGTCGTTGCCGGCCTGATCTGGCGCTACATGTTCGACGGCAACTACGGTCTGTTCTCCCACGCGCTGCAGTCGGTGGGCTTTCCGGCGTACTTTCTCCTTGCCGACAAGAACTGGGCGTTCGCCGCAGTGCTGGCGGTCGTGGTGTGGAAGTATTTCGGCTTCCACATGATGCTCTACATCGCCGGCATCCAGCAGATCGACCGCGACCTCTACGAGGCCGCCGCGCTCGACGGCGCCGGGCCGTG
The DNA here is from genome assembly GCA_964407155.1 of uncultured Hyphomicrobiales bacterium. GTDB lineage: Bacteria > Pseudomonadota > Alphaproteobacteria > Rhizobiales > Kaistiaceae > DASZQY01. Next base: position 2,367 of record CAYOUO010000268.1, read on the forward strand.
GAAACGCTTCCTGCACATCACCCTGCCCGGCCTCTCGCCGATGATCCGGCTCTCGGTGTTCTTCGCGCTGCTCGGATCGCTGCAGTTCTTCGACATGATCGTTTCGCTGACCGGCGGCGGCCCGCTCAACGCCACGCACACGATGGTGTCGTTCCTCTATTACTTCGGCATCACCCGCATGAAGGTCGGTTTCGGCTCCGCCGTCGGCGTCGTGCTGTTCGTCGTCTGCGCGACGGTCGCTTTCGGCTACAAACGGATCCTGATGCGCGATGACTGAGACCACGCTGCGAGCCCCTGCCGCAACCGTGTGGCCCCGCGAGCGCCGGCAGGCGCCGCTCTCGGCGCCGGTGGGCGGGCTGACGCGCCTGCTCGTCCTTTTTCTGGTCGGCGGCATCGTCGTCGTTCCCCTCCTGCTCACCGCGCTCGGCGGCTTCAAGTCGCTCGGCGAGCTCAGGACCAACCTCGGTCTGCCCCACGAATGGCAGTGGCAGAACTACTGGGGCATCCTGTCAGGCTGGCGCTACTGGCAGGTGCTGCTGAACTCGCTGTTCATCTCCTGCACGACGGTGATCCTCACGCTGGCCGTCGCCGCGCCGGCGGCGTTCGCCTTCGCGCACCTGCGTTTCTTCGGCGACCGCTTCCTGTTCAACTATCTGATCCTCGGGCTGACCTTCCCGTTTGCGACGGCGATCCTGCCGCTGTTCATCACCGTGCGCGATCTCGGCATGCTCGACACGCACTGGGGCGTGATCCTGCCGCAGGTCGCCTTCGCCCAGGCGCTCAGCATCCTTCTCCTGCGCAACTCGTTCCGCCAGCTGCCGCACGAACTGCTCGAGTCCGCGCTGGTCGACGGCTGCGGCTACATGCGCTTCTTTTTGTTCATCACGCTGCCGCTCTCCCGCCCGATCCTGGCGACGGTTGCGGTAATCACCTTCGTCGCCAGCTGGAACAACTTCCTGCTGCCGCTCGTCGTGCTCGATTCCGATTCCAAATATCCGTGGCCGCTCGGGCTGATGAGCTACCAGGGCCAGTACATGACGAGCTGGCAACTGGTTCTCGCCTTCGTGACGCTGACCATCATCCCGGCGATGGTGATCTTCATCGCGGCGCAGCGGCAGATCGTGGCCGGACTGACGTCCGGCGCTGTCAAAGGCTGACGAGGCGATCCGCCAGCGATCTCGCTTCAGAGCCACACGTCGAGCACCGCGGCCCGCTTCTCTGCGCGGACGGCGTGGAACGCCGCTGCGAGCGCCTCGTCCAGCTCTTCGGGCGACCTGACGGCGCGGGCAAAGGCGCCGCCGGCGGCCGCCGCGATCCCGGCGTAGTCCGGTGGCGGATCGAACGACAGGTCGAGGTGATTGGCCCGGCTGGCGTAGCCGTCGGGGTGGACCGCGAGCGTCGAGAAACGCGGTGCCCGCCAGCCGCGGTTGTTGAACACGACGGTCAGGAAGGGCGTCGCGCATTGCCGCGCCATCCAGTGGACGGTCGACGGCACCGAGAACATATAGGAGCCGTCACCGGTCAGCGCGATCACCTCGCGCTCCGGCCGCGCCAGCTTCATGCCGATCGCCGCGCCGCCATGCCAGCCGAGCGAGCTCGCGCCGCTGGCGAACAGCGTGCCGGGCAGCGTCGGTGCGACGTGGTCGCAGATCGCGCCGTAGTTCGTGATCCCTTCGTTGAGGAAGATCGCATCCCGACGCGCGTGCCGGCGAACCGCGGCAGTGACGTGTTCCGCAGTCAACCCGGAGGCCGCCTTGCTCTCCCGCGCCAGCCGCGCCGCGCGTTCCGCGCGCCGTGCCGCCCAGTACTCGGACGGCTCCGCGACATCGCGCGGCCCTGCCGCTCGCGCCGCCTCCGTGATCTGGCGGAGCGCCGTCGCCGCATCGGCAGCGAAGCTCCGCTCGGCATCAATGTGCCAGAGCGTCATGCCGAGCTTGAGCGGATCGACGTCGATGTGAAACACGCGGGCATCGGCGCGGGGGCGGTTGATCGTCGGTATCCACGGGATGTCGGAATCGATCACCAGAGTGCAGTCGGCCTCCGCCAGCGCGACATCCTGCACCGGCTGGTTCCAGTAGTTGCCCTGATAGAGCGCGTGATCGTGCGGAAAGTTCATCGCGCTCGGCGCCGATTCCACGACACCGGCGCCGAATACTTCGGCGAACGCGACCAGCGCGGCGACCGCCTCGGGATTGCGCCCCGCGTACGACGTCACGACCAGCGGCCGCGATGCCGCGTTCATCGCCTGCACGATCAGGTCGACACCTTCTGCAGGGAGCGCACGCGGCGCGACGGGCGACCAGTGCGCGCGCTCGATGCGAGCCGGCGTCGCGGCCGCCTCCATCACCTCGCGCGCCGCCGTGAGGTAGACCGGCCCGGCGGGCGCGCTCCGCGCGATCTGCAGCGCCCGGTTCACCACCTGCGCGACGTTCGCGCCCGTGCGCAGCTCGTTCTCGTGCTTGACGTAGTTGCGCACGATCCCGCGCTGGTCCGGCACGTCCTGCAGCCAGTGAATGAACTCGTTGCGGCTGCCCTTGAGCTCGCCCTCCTGCGTGAAC
>CAYOUO010000269.1:0-3171 GCA_964407155.1 uncultured Hyphomicrobiales bacterium
CAAGCGGCGCGCTCGCCCCGGCCGGCAGCTACGGACTCGTGCGAAGGGTCTTGGGATCCATCGGTTACTCGATCACCGCGTCCGCTTCGATCTCGACCAGCCATTCGTCGTCAAGCACCTGCTTGACCACCGCCATCGTGCTCGCCGGGCGGATGGCGCCGAACGCCTCGCCGTGCGCGCGGCCGATCGCCTCCCAGTCCTGCTGCCGCGTGAGGAACACCCGCGTGCGGATGACGTTCTCGAGCCTGCCGCCAGCTTTCTCGATCGCTGCCTTGATGATCTCGATTGAGCGGCGCGTCTGCGCGGCCGGGTCGCCGATGCCGGCAGTCTTGCCGTCAGGCCCGATTGGCGCCGTGCCGCCGACCGCGATCGTGTTGCCGATCCTCACCGCGCGCGAGAAGCCGATGATCGGCTCGTACGGGCTGCCGGAAGAGACATTCTGGCGCGTCATGGGGTCCACCAAGGTTGGGGGCTGAAGTGGCCGGCCGCGTCCTCGATGACGGCGGCGGCACGGAAGAGCATTTCCTCGTCGAATGGGCGGCCGATGAGTTGGAGCCCGAGCGGCAGCCCGTCGGACGTGCGCCCGGCGGGCACCGCAATGCCCGGCAAGCCCGCCATGTTCACCGTCACCGTGAACACGTCGTTCAGGTACATCTCGATCGGCGAGGCCAGCGCCATCGCCTCCAGTCCGAAGGCGGCCGACGGCGTCGCCGGCGTCAGGATCGCGTCGATGCCGTCGGCGAACGTCGTTTCGAAATCGCGCTTGATGAGCGTGCGCACCTTCTGCGCGCGGAGATAATAAGCGTCGTAATAGCCGGCGGAGAGCACATAAGTGCCGATCATGATGCGCCGCTTCACTTCCTTGCCGAAGCCGGCGGCGCGCGTCTTCTCGTACATGTCGACGATGTCGTCGCCCGGCACCCGCAGGCCGTAGCGCACGCCGTCGTAGCGCGCGAGGTTGGACGAGGCCTCGGCCGGGGCCACGATGTAATACGCCGGCAGCGCGTATTTCGTATGCGACAGCGAGATGTCGACGATCTCGGCGCCGGCGGCCTTCAGCCAGGCGATGCCCTCCTGCCAGAGCTTCTCGATCTCGGCCGGCATGCCGTCGACGCGGTATTCCTTCGGGATGCCGATGCGGCGTCCCTTCACGCCCTGCCCCACCGCCTGCTCGTAGTCCGGCACCGGCATGTCGACGGACGTGGTGTCGCGCGGATCGACGCTCGCCATCGAGCGGAGCAGGATCGCCGCGTCGCGCACGTCGCGCGCGATCGGCCCCGCCTGGTCGAGCGACGAGGCGAAGGCCACCGTGCCCCAGCGCGAACAGCGGCCATAGGTCGGCTTGATGCCGACCGTGCCGGTGAAGGCCGCAGGCTGGCGGATGGAGCCGCCGGTGTCGGTCGCCGTCGCGCCGGCGCAGATGTGCGCGGCGACCGCGGCGGCCGAGCCGCCCGACGAGCCGCCCGGCACCAGCGGCGCGTTCGACGACTGCGAGCGCCACGGATTGACGACCGGCCCGAAGTAGGACGTCTCGTTCGACGAGCCCATGGCGAACTCGTCCATGTTGAGCTTGCCGAGCATGACCGCGCCGTCCGCCCACAGATTGGCGGTCACGGTCGACTCATACGTCGGCTTGAACCCGTCGAGCACGTGGCTCGCCGCCTGGGTGTGCACGCCGTCGGTCGCGAACAGGTCCTTGATGCCGAGCGGCACGCCTTCGAGCGCGCCCATCTCGCCGCGCGCGATCCGCGCGTCCGACTGCGTCGCCATCGCCAGCGCCTGCTCCGGCGTCTCGACGATATAGGCGTTGAGGCTGCGCGCCTTTTCCATCGCCGCGAGATAGGCGTGCGTCAGCTCGACGGCGGAGAACGTCTTCGCCTTCAGCCCGTCGCGAATGCCGGCGATGGTGAGCGCGGTGAGGTCGGTCATTACGCCAGCCGCTTTTCGTAGAAACGCGAATAGCCGGAATCGGGATAGTCGAGCACGGCGCCGCAGACGGTGAAGCCGCCGCGCTCGTAGACCCGCCATGCCGGCTCGAACCCGGGCGCCTCGCCGGTCTCGAGTACGAGGCGCGCGATCCCGCGCTCGCGCGCCAGCGCCTCGATGCGCCGGAGAATGAGCGAACCGATGCGGCTGCCGCGCACCTCCGGCAGCGTGAACATGCGCTTCACCTCGCCGAGGCGACCGCCGTGTTCCTTCAGCGCCCCCATGCCGATCGCACGCCCATCACCGCCGCGCGCCACGAAAACGGTCACCGTGGGCTCCGCCATCTGCTCCGCCGTGAGCTGGAACTGGAACTCGCGCGGCGTCAGCGGCATGAGATAGGCGTTGAGCGCAGCGACCATGCCGCGCACATCGTCCTGCAGCGGCGTTTCGGCCGCGATCGCGACGTCCGCGAGGTCGCTCACGCGGCGCTCCCCGCCTGCGCGATCAGCGGGGTCAAGCCCGGGGATGCCCGAATGATCCGTGCTCTTCCTTCCCGGGATCCCCGGGTCAAGCCCGGGGATGGTGGAATGCTCCGCCGCGCGCATCATTCCACCACTTTGGGAACGGCAAAGAACTCTCCGGCGCCCGCCGGCGCGTTGGCGAGCACCGCGGCCGGCATTTCCCCGTCGGTCACCACGTCTTCGCGCATCTTCATCTTCATGGCGACGACCGCCGTCATCGGCTCGATGCCGGTGACGTCGACCTCGTTCAGTTGCTCGACAAAGCCGAGGATGGTGTTGAGGTCGGCGCGCAGTTTCTCGGCCTCCGCATCGCTGACAGCGATGCGGGCGAGCCGGGCAACGCGGCGGACGGTTTCCTTGTCGACGGACATGCGCGGGAAATCCTCGGGAAAGGCCGCGTCGTCTTAGCAGACGGCCTTTCCGGGCAGCAAGGGCGGCGCCGCCTTAACCATGGCGCGGATAATCTATCCCCGCGAGTTGCGGCGGCCGGATGATGCTCCTGTCCCGGCCCGTCGAAGGGGCGCGCTCATGAGGCGTCTGATCGCGGGGCCGATGTAACAGTGGCTGGCGCCGGCAATGGCGCCGGCTGGATGTGGCGCCCGCCGGCATGGTTTCGCAGCCAGGCCGTCGGGAGGTGCCTCAACCCGCCGGCCGGCACTACGACCGGCTCCCCTCGTCGATGATTCCGAGGGCAAGGGGGCGTGGGCCACGGCGCCCTGACCGT
>CAYOUO010000270.1:0-5369 GCA_964407155.1 uncultured Hyphomicrobiales bacterium
ATCGATCAACGGTCTGGTTTACGTGCGCGGCAACGCGCTCGACTTCGAGCGCTGGGAGGAACTCGGCGCGCGCGGCTGGGCGTACCGCGACGTCCTCCCCTACTTCCGCCGCGCCGAGACGCACCTCGAGGGCGCCGACGACGATGTAATCGAACGTCTCGGTCATCGTGGATGTTCAGTAAGGCGCCTGCACAGGCGCGAGCGCGACGTAGACGCTCTTGAGCTGCGAGTAGTGCTCGATGGCGGCCTTGCCGTTCTCGCGGCCGAGGCCGGAACGCTTGACGCCGCCGAAGGGCAGCTCGATCGGCGTGACGTTGTAGTGGTTGATCCAGCAGGTGCCGGCTTCCAGCCGCGCGATGACGCGATGGCCACGCGCCAGATCGCGCGTGAAGACGCCGGCGGCGAGGCCGTAGTCGGTGGCGTTGGCGCGGGCGATGACCTCGTCCTCGGTCGAGAACGACAGCACGGTCATCACCGGGCCGAAGATTTCCTCGCGCACGATCCGCATGGTGTCGGTGCAGCCATCGAACACCGTGGGCTCGACGAACCAGCCGTGCGCGAGCTTGCCCTTTTTCGCGCGCCTGCCGCCAACGACAATCTTCGCGCCTTCCTTTCTGCCGGCCTCGATATAGCCCAGCACCTTCTCCATGTGCTCTTCCGAGATCAGCGCGCCGACCTCCGTCTTCGGATCGAGCGGATCGCCGACTGTCATGCGGGCCGCGCGCCGCGCGAGCCTGTCGAGGAACTTCGCCTTGACGCTCTCATGCACGAAGACGCGCGTGCCGTTCGAGCAGACCTCGCCGGCGGAATAGAAATTGGCGAGGAGGGCGCCGGAGACGGCATCGTCGAGGCTGGCGTCCTCGAAGACGATGAGCGGCGACTTGCCGCCGAGCTCCAGCGTCACGTGCTTCAGGGTCGGGGCGGCGTCGGCCATCACCGCCTTGCCCGTGCCGACCTCGCCGGTCAGCGAAACCTTGGCGATCGCCGGGTGGCGCGTGAGCAGGCGGCCGGTCTCGGCGAAGCCGTGCACGACGCTGAAGACGCCGTCGGGAAGGCCGGCCTCGGTGTAGATCTCGGCGAGCCTGACGGCGGTGAGCGGGGTCAGCTCGGCGGGCTTGAAGATCATGGCGTTGCCGCGGGCGAGCGCCGGCGCCGACTTCCAGCAGGCGATCTGGATCGGATAGTTCCAGGCGCCGATGCCGGCGACGATGCCAAGCGGTTCGCGGCGCGTATAGCCCATGGCGGAGGGGCCGAGATCGACGTGCTCGCCGGCGAGGCCGCCGGCCAGCCCAGCAAAATACTCGAGGCAGGCGGCGCCGGAGATCACGTCGACCACCGACGTTTCCTGAATGGGCTTGCCGGTGTCCTGCGTCTCCAGCCGGGCGAGCTCGTCGTTGCGGGCGCGCAGGATATCGGCCGCGCGCTTCAAGACGCGGCCACGCTCCAGCCCGGTCATTGTCGCCCATTTCGCCTGACCTTCGCGCGCGGCGGCGACCGCGCGCTCGATCTCGCTGGCGCCGGCGATCTCGACTACGGCCAGCGTCTCGCCGGTGGCGGGATTTCTCGTGACGAACGTCTCGCCGCCCGCCGCGGCGACGAAGGCGCTGCCGACGTAATTCCGGATGCGCGGTATAGTGCCGGCCGCTGTCGCCGGGGCGGACGTGGTCGCGCGCGGCGCCGCGACTGCCAGACGTGCAAGCTCGTGATCGATGAAAGTAGTCGCCATGGCGCGGGCGGCGCGGCTGTCGGCCTCGTTGGGCGAAGAGAGCGCGGCGCGCAGCCACAGGCCGTCGATCATGGCGGCTACGGCGAGGGCGAGTTCGCCCGCTTCGGTCGCAGGGACGAACTGCTTCAGGCCGTGGCGAAGGTTGGAGAGAAGCCGCCCATGATAAACGCGCTGGATGCGGCGAAGACGCGCGGAGTGGATGACCTGGCCCCAGAAGGCGAGCCAGACGTTGCAGGTGCGCGCGTCGAACTCCTCGGGCGCGAGCGTTGCCTCGACGACGGCCTGCACGCGCTGGCGTGCGCCCCTGGCGGTGCGCAGGCGGCGCGACAGGCCCACGGCGAGGCGGCCCGCCATGCTGCGCAGCGTCGCTTCGAGGAGACCGTCCTTGTCGGCGAAATAGTGGGCGATCAGACCGGGCGACACTCCCGCACGCTGGCCGATCAAGGCGAGCGTGGTCGCGGCAAATCCCTCGGCAGCCATCGTATCGATGGTCGCCTCGATCAGCTGGCGGCGGCGGAGGTCTTCAGGTTCGACGCGTTTCATGGGGCCTGCAATCAGCCGGTTGAACGATCAATCAGCGATTTATCTGTCGATACAAGAATGCTGCAGGTGCGGCGGGAATTCAAGGAAAGCAGCGGCGGCATGAAAGTAATCGCTGCATTGAACATTCAATCAGCTATAGTACGGCCCGGAACTGCGTGGGAATGCTTGCGCGGGTGACGGCAAAGCGATTTGGTCATCCGCAACGGTCCGCAACTTGCAAAAACGCATGTCGCAAGATGCAGGCGGCGGTCGAGGGGACGAGTTGTTCCAAACGGAGGGGACCTCAAAACGATGCGTAAGTTCTGGCGTACTGCCGTGGCTGCTGCCGCGGTTCTGACGGTTGCAACCGCCGCACAGGCGGGCGATCCGGATTCCTGCAAGACGGTGCGTCTGTCCGACATTGGGTGGACCGACATCACGTCGACGACGGCAATGACGGCGACGCTGCTGAAGGGGCTCGGCTACACGCCGAAGATCGACCAGCTGTCGGAAGAGGTGACCTATACCTCGATGAAGAAGGGCGATACCGACGTCTTCCTCGGCGACTGGGAGCCGAGCATGACCAGCGTACGCAAGCCTTATGTCGACGACGGCTCGGTGGTGGTGCTGCCGGATGCCAACCTGCCGGTTGGCGCGAAGTATACGCTGGCCGTGCCGCAGTACACCTTCGACAAGGGCCTCAAGGACTTCGCCGACATCGTGAAGTTCAAGGACAGCCTGCAAGGCAAGATCTACGGCATCGAGCCGGGCAATGACGGCAACGGCCTCATCCTCGGGCTGATCAAGGACAACAAGTTCGGGCTGAAGGACTTCCAGCTCGTCGAGTCGAGCGAGCAGGGCATGCTGGCGCAGGTCGATCGCGCCACGCGCCGCAACGAGGACATCGTCTTCCTCGGCTGGGCGCCGCATCCGATGAACGTCAAGTACAAGATGGCCTACCTCACCGGCGGCGACGATTCGTTCGGTCCCGACTTCGGTGCGGCCAAGGTCTACACGAACGAGCGCAAGGGCTGGGCGGACCAGTGCCCGAACGCGGCCAAGTTGATCTCGAACATGAAGTTCACCGTCGACATGGAAAACACCTGGATGGACAACATTCTGAACGGCGGTGCGGATCCGGCGAAAGGCGCTGCCGACTGGCTGAAGGCCAATCCCGGCGCGCTCGATACGTTCCTCGCGGGCGTGACCACGTTCGACGGCCAGCCGGGCGTCGATGCCGTGAAGAAGAGCGTCGGCATCTAGGAAGCGTTGATGGAGGCGGGGCGGTCCGTGATCGCCCCGCTCCCCGCACAGGGCGCGAGAGGGCACGGCTCCCATGGAGCAATGGCTGGTCGATCACAAGCTCCCGCTCGGCGAGTGGGTGAAGCAGGTGATCGACGTGCTGCAAAATCACTCGCGGCTGTTCGACACGATTTCCGACGCCATCAGCTTTCTGGTCGACGGTCTGACCGCGATCATCATGCTGGTGCCGCCGGTCATCTTCATTCTGGTCGCGGCGGTGCTGACCTATCTCCTGCACCGCTCGATCTGGCTGTCGCTGTTTCTGGTCCTGGCGCTGCTCCTCATCGTCAATCTCGGCTACTGGGAAGCGACGGTGCAGACGATCTCGCTCATCGGCTATTCGGCGCTGGTCAGCGTCGCCATCGGTATTCCGATCGGCATCATGGCGGCGCACCGGCCGTGGCTCTACGCGGGGCTGCGTCCCGTGCTCGACATGATGCAGACACTGCCGACGTTCGTTTATCTCATCCCGACCATCGTGCTGTTCGGCATCGGCGCCGCGCCCGGCCTCATCTCGACGGTAATCTTCGCCATCCCGGCGCCCATCCGGCTCACCTATCTCGGCATCGCCTCGGTGCCGCCGTCGCTGAAGGAAGCGGGGCAGGCGTTCGGCGCGACGCGCGGGCAGCTGCTGCGCAAGGTGGAAAGTCCCTACGCGCTGCCGACGATCATGGCGGGCGTCACGCAATGCATCATGCTCTGCCTGTCGATGGTGGTGATCGCGGCGCTGGTCGGCGCCGATGGGCTTGGCAAGCCGGTGGTGCGGGCGCTCGGCAACGTCAACATCCCGATGGGCTTCGAATCCGGCCTCGCGATCGTACTGGTCGCGATCGTGCTCGACCGCGTGTGCAAGTGGCCCGAGCGGCGACTGAAAGGTTCGAGATAGCCATCGATGCCGGTCGTCGCGTTCAACAACGTTGACATCCTGTTCGGCGGCGACCGCAAGGCGGCGCTCGCCATGCTCGCCGCGGGCAAGACCCGCGACGAGGTGATCGCGGCGACGAAATCGGTGGCCGGCGCCATCGACATCAGCTTTGCGATCGAGCGCGGCGAAATCTGCGTGCTGATGGGCCTGTCGGGCTCCGGCAAGTCGACCGTTCTGCGCGCCATCAACCGGCTGAACGCGGTGGCGCGGGGCTCGGTCAAGGTCGAGCACCGCGGCAAGACGGTGGACGTGACGACTTGCGACGAGGCGACGCTCCGCGACGTTCGCATGCACACGGTGGCGATGGTGTTCCAGCAGTTCGCACTGCTGCCGTGGCGCACCGTGCGCGAGAACGTCGGCTTCGGGCTGGAGTTGCGCGGCGCATCGCCAGCCGAGCGCGCCGCGGTCGTCGAAGAGCAGCTCAAGCTGGTCGGGCTCGGCGGTTGGGGCGACAAGTACAGCCACGAGCTTTCCGGCGGCATGCAGCAGCGCGTGGGCCTGGCGCGTGCATTCGCGACCAATGCCGACATCCTGCTCATGGACGAGCCGTTCTCGGCGCTCGATCCGCTCATCCGCGACAAACTGCAGGACGAGCTGCTTGAGCTGCAGCGGAAGCTGAAGAAGACGATCGTCTTCGTCAGCCACGATCTCGACGAGGCGCTGAAGCTCGGCAACCGCATCGCGATCCTCGAAGGCGGTCGCATCGTGCAGATGGGCACCGCGGAGGACATCCTGCTCCGCCCAGCCGACGACTACGTCGCCGAGTTCGTGAAGCACATGAATCCGCTCAACGTGCTGCGCGGCAATTCGGTCATGCGGCCGGCGTCGGCGCTCCGGCGCGAAGCCGGCGCGGTCATCATCGACGAGGGCGCCGCCATCCGCGTGCGCATCGAT
>CAYOUO010000271.1:0-9175 GCA_964407155.1 uncultured Hyphomicrobiales bacterium
TTTCCCAATTGTCGGGATTGAGAACACGCGACATCTTCTTCCAGTCGTAAGATGACGGCCGCTGCTGGACGAAGCTCAGGTAGCGGTCGACATTGGTCTCGTCCACCACTTGCGTCTCGAGCCAGAACATGCGCTCGAGGGGCTTGGGCTTCCAGCCATGTGCCAGGTCGTATAAGCGCACGGTGCGCCAACCGCCGAGCAAGAAGGGGTTGAGGAAGGCAGTCGCCGTGATGTGACCGGCCTTGACGCCCTGCAGACCCTCAAGTTGGCCGTTGACACTGGCGATCTTGATGTCGGTCCTTCCGGCTTGCTCCATTGCGGTGTAAGCGCCGAGCGACTGCGTGTCGGCATATGAGAACAGTGCATCGATTTCCGGGAACTGGGCCAACCAGTCGGACATGAGCTTTTGGGCATCTTCTCGTCCGAAATGTCCCGGTGCTTTTGCCAGCACCTTGACATCGGGGAATTCGGCAAGCGCTTGCTTGAAGCCGAGTTCACCTCCTTCATTGTCCTGTCCTCCGGGAAACGCCGGCATGACCACGACATTGCCCTTGCCGCCGATCTGCTGCAGCACCTTTCGGCCAGCAGCGCGGGCGCCCGCCGCGATATTGTCAACGACGTAGAAGCCGTAGGCATCGCCGTATGTTGAAGGATATGTCCATGGCGGAATATCGAATTCGAAGGCCAAGTGGGCGGTATCCTGCGCCGTACTCACCATCTGCGCCAAGCCTTGGCCCAGCGGCGCATAAATGGCGAGCATCGTGATGCCGCGCGTAATGGCGTCTTGAACCTGGGAAACCTGAGAAGCCGGGTTGTCGCCGAATGTGAAATTCTCGGATGCCATGCCGAGCGCCGCGGCAGCTTCTTGAGCGCCGTTGGTCTCGTCGATGAACCATTCGTCGGCAAGGCTGTCGAAGAAGTTGGCGAGAATCGGCGTCGAGCCGGCGGCAGCTGCTGGAGTCGCCGTAGCCAAAGTTTTTGCCATTGTTGCCAGGCTTGGCAGCGCCACACCCATTTTCAGTGCGTTGGTGAGCAGCGAACGCCGATCGATGTGTTCCTGCAGCAAGCCGCCAAACTTGGATCCACCGGATTTGCCCTTGGTCATCTCACTCCCCTTTGTATTTGGCGTAAGTCTCACCGGGAATTATCTCGGAAATCGATATGATTATCCGTTTAGTGAGATTAATCTGTCACGCACCCAAAATGGTGTCAAGAGAAGCGAATGAAGGAGTATGGCCGCTGCATTGTTTTGGATGGTTGCAAGCCGCTGAAGCAGATGTGCGCGGCGCATGTTCCAAAGTGCCGGACGCCACAGCAAGCAGGGCCTCAGAAGAGGCCCGCTACTTCCGCAAATGCGCCGTTATTCCCCAGCAACGCGCCTGCACGTGACGACGGCGCTATTGTTTGGAGTGGCCCGCCGCAGCGCCACCATGTCATTTGCTTTGATGGACTTCATAAGCCAATGAAAACGGCGGCTTACGCGCCTTGATCATTCCGTCCTGCGCTGACTCCTGATCCGAGATCGTCTGCGGCGATCTTTAGGATGGTAGCAATTTCAGCCAACCGAGCGGTGGAGACGCGGGTACCCAGGGACATCACCCCAACTGAATAAATAACGCCCAGATCTTTGATATGAACAGGACAGGCTATCGCCGTGACCCCCATCTCATTTTCGTTGATGCATGTGGCGTAGCCTTGCTCGGCGACTGTTTTCAACTCGGCCACGACTTCGGCCACCGACGTTTTCGTATTCACGCAGATCTTCGGCAGCGGGTCACTGAGCAGCGAATGGACATACGCCGAAGGCTGGTAGGCAAGAATCGCCTTGGCGCAGGCGGCAGCGTGCAGCGGTTGGGAGAGTCCGGGCACCACGTGTCCGCGTACACCGTTGGAGGGTGCCGCCCAGGCGATGGAAACCACATGGTCATCGACAAGTTTTGCAAGATAGGACGTTTCGCCGATATGGGCCGCCACCTGGTCGAGTATCTTCTGCGCCGTGATGCGAATCCAAGAGTCGTCGGCTCCGGTCTGCAGAAGCCGCAGAAGGCGAGGAGCTAGTTTAAATCCCGTCCTGTTCTGGCCGCCCATCACCAGCCCGACGCCCCGCAGCCCTTGTAACAGTCTGTGGGTCGTCGGAAATGGCAGCGAGCAGAGTTTGGCGATATCTGGAGCCGTAACACCGGGATGCGCTGCGATCTTTTCCAGCACCGTTACATAGCGCTCGAGCGGCGGCGCCGGCCGCTTTTGCGGCATGGCCGTACTTTCATGCGTCGGCTTTGACATCATAGCATCCACGGTCTCATCGCTTGACACCACCTAATCAGCGACGTAGCAATATCTCGCTTATCGGAGCATTATATCGATAAATGAGATATTGGCTTTGCAATCCGCTTGTCAAGCCAGTGGCTGACAGAACGGCAACTCAACATCTGGAAAGGGACCGGCGGCGTGATTGGAGAGCATAATCGTTCTGTGGCACCTCGAGCGCTGTTGATCGTGCAGGTGGCTGTGGATGCTGCCGTGGAGGATGCGTGGAACCACTGGTATGATTCTGTACATCTACCAGCGATCCTCGCGTGCCCATACTTTGAGACGGGTGCACGCTATGTCAACGAGGAAGGTGGCAATCGTCAGTACCTGACGGTGTACCAGCTGTCCTCGCCGGAGGCTGTCGCCACTGAGGATTTCGCTCGGGCACGCGGGTGGGGCGAATTCAAGGAGAGGGTTCGCGCTTCAACGCGTCTTTACAAGCTGACCGGAAAAAGCGGTTCATGAGCGAAGACGGCGAGACCTGGTATTTCCATCGCAGATGGGACGCCTTTCGATCCGGTCGGGTGCGCGTACGCCTTATCTTTGGAAAGTCCGAGGCGAGCGCTCGCCTGTACGATGAGGGGGCACCGCTGATCAGTCGCTGGATTCTCGACAATCTGCCTCTCATCGTGCCGGTCGTGCACGTCGCATGGAGCGGCGACATGGTGATGAGCGCCAAGCCTTTTCAAAGCGGCCCAACTGCGGCGGAGAACGCAGTGCGTCTGCCACGGCCTGGCGAAATGACCTGGGATCCAAAATTCGGCGAAATCTGCTTTGCGTATGGGACTGCGGAGGCGCGCCTGCCTTCCGGTGAAAACCAGTTGGTGGTGTTCGGTCAGGTGGAAGAGGGACTCAATGCGCTGGCGGCCTACTGTCGCGCTCGACGTTTTGAAGGCATTGGTGAAATTCGCATCGAGCGAGATTGACCGCCTTCCACGTGCACTTCTCAATATGTTGCGAAGCCTTGAAAAAGGGCGGGCGAGAGGATTGAGCCCAAGATCATAACCGGGCTCGTAAGAATGTTGTTCAGTCAACGTCATATTCGTCGAGAAGCGCTTGAGTCGGCGTTGTCGCGTCTCGATGCTTTGGGTGACTCCAGAATCTTTACGCGGCTCTACCGCGAACAGGCTCGACTCGCGGCTACTGCCGCTGACGAGCGGCAGACGCGTGGAGAGCGTCTTGGGCCGGTCGACGGAATGCTGGTCGCCATCAAAGACAACTTCGACGTTGCCGGCGAGCCAACGACTGCAGGCTCGGCGATACGTCGGTCGGCTGTTCCCGCAACAAAAGACGCCACCGCTATCGCACGGCTCAGCGCGGCGGGTGCAATTATCGTCGGCAAGACCAATATGACGGAATTCGCCTACTCGGGGCTGGGCATCAATCCGCATTGGGGAACACCCGCCAACGCTGTCGCTGCGGACCGAGTACCTGGGGGATCATCTTCCGGCGCGGGCGTAGCTGTCGGTCTCGGACTGGTTGATGTAGCGATTGGCACCGACACCGGAGGGTCGGTCCGCATACCGGCGGCTCTCAATGGTGTGTGCGGCTTCAAGCCGACTGCAGAGCGCATTCCGCGCGACGGCGTCTTTCCACTTTCCACTTCTCTGGATTCGGTTGGAGCTATCGCGCCATCCATCGCGGTGTGTGCTCTGGCATATGGAGTCATGGCGGGCACGCCATCGCGCTCTCTTTCGCCCATGCCGCTCGCAGATGTCAGATTTGCGGTGGTCGAGGAGCATCTCGACGGCTGCGACGCCGCCGTCGGAAAAGCATTCGAACTGGCGATACACGCGCTTCAGCGATGTGGAGCATCTATCGTAAAGGCGCCGATCTCGGCGGAAATCGCGGCGATGCAGACTATGCTCGCGACCGCGCCAATAGTGCCGGCGGAAGCAGCGCGCATTCACGCCGACGACCTGGTAGCTCGCGGCGAAGAATACGATCCGCGCGTGCTATCGCGCATTCGGCGAGGACTCGTTATTACGCCATCACAATACGCTCAATCGATTGACAGTCGTTTCGGTCTGATCACCGCTATGGATCGCGCGCTCGGCGCGTTTCATGGCTTGTTGTCGCCCACCACCGCAATCGTCGCTCCGCGTTTTGTCGATGTCGAAGACGATGTTCAACACGAGCGTCTCAATGCCTTGCTTTTGCGCAACACCGGCTTCGCCAATTTCTTCGATCTATGTTCAGCGACTATCCCGCTACGCACTGGAGGGTTGCCGGCCGGGCTGATGATCACGTGTCGACACCGGTATGATGACGCTCTTCTCTCGATTGCCCTTGGTGTGGAAAGATCCAAACTGGAAGATTAGAGACGCTTTTCGGGTATTTCGCGTCGCGATCAGCCGGCGTCCGGTTGAAGGTCCGTGAAATTAATGGATTTCCGGCTCGCCGGCTGCGGGGCCGAATTGCGTCTCCAGATAATCGAAGTCGCAACCCTGGTCGGCCTGCCCGATGTGTTGAGCGAACATGAACCCGTAGCCGCGTTCGAAGCGGGGTGAGGGCGCTTGCCATGCGCCGCGGCGTCTGGCGAGTTCGGCCTCGTCGACCAGCATGTCGAGCCGGCGGTTGGGCAGGTCGAGCCGCACGATGTCTCCGGTCTTCAGCAGGGCGAGTGGTCCGCCGATAAAGGATTCCGGCGCCACGTGCAGAATACAGGCGCCATAGCTCGTGCCGCTCATCCGGGCATCGGAGACGCGAAGCATGTCGCGATGCCCCTTCTTGATAAGGGCCTTGGGGATTGGCAGCATGCCCCATTCCGGCATGCCGGGGCCGCCCTGTGGACCCGCATTGCGGAGCACCAGTACGTCGTCGGGTCCGACGTCGAGGTTCTCGTTCTCGACCGCTTTCATCATCTCTGGATAGGAATCGAAAACCAGCGCTCGTCCCTGATGAACGTGGAATCGCGGGTCGCAGGCGGCCGGCTTCAGCACGGCTCCGTCGGGCGCAAGATTGCCCCTGACGACCGCCAGCGAACCTTCATGATAGATCGGGTTGTCGAGCGAACGGATGACGTCGTTGTCGTAGACTTGGGCGCCCTCGAGCGTCTCTCCGAGTGTCTTGCCGGAAACATTGAGCGCGGAGAGATCGAGCCGCTCGGCGAGCTCGGCCATGAGCGCCCGCAATCCGCCGGCATAGTAGAAGTCTTCCATGAGGTAGGTCTGGCCTGACGGCCGCACGTTGGCGATGAGAGGAACCTGCCGTCCGAGCGTGTCCAGATCGTCCAGCGTTAGCGGGATATTGGCGCGCCGCGCGATGGCGATGAGGTGGATGACCGCATTTGTCGAACAACCCGTAGCCATGGCAACGATCGCGGCGTTGCGCACGGACGCGCCGGTGACGAGAAGATCAGGCGTCATTCCTTCCCAGACCATGTCTACGATACGCCGTCCGCATGCGGCGGCCATTCGGATATGGCTGGAATCGGCGGCCGGTATCGAGGAGGCGCCGGGAAGACTGAGCCCCATGGCCTCGGTGATGATGGTCATGGTCGAGGCCGTGCCCATGGTCATGCAATGCCCATACGACCGCGCGATGCCGGCCTGCATCCCGGTCCATTCTTCGTCGGTCACATTGCCGGCGCGCCGTTCGTCCCAGTATTTCCAGACGTCCGATCCCGAGCCCAGTTGCTTGCCGGCGTAGTTGCCGCGCAGCATCGGTCCCGCCGGAAGAAAGATCATGGGCACGCCGGCGCTCAGGCCGCCCATGACCAGAGCCGGCGTGGTCTTGTCGCAGCCGCCCATCAGCACGACCCCGTCGATCGGCAGGCTGCGGATCTGCTCCTCGGCTTCCATGGCGAGGAGGTTGCGGTAGAGCATCGTGGTCGGGCGCATGAAGCTCTCCGTGAGCGTCATGGCTGGTAGTTCGACGGGAAAGCCGCCCGCCTGCAGCACGCCGCGCTTCGCCTCTTCGGCACGGTCCTTGAAATGGGAATGGCAGGGATTGAGGTCGGACCAGGTGTTGATGATTCCGATGACGGGGCGGCCGACCCAGTCCTCCGGCGAATAGCCCATTTGCATCAGCCGCGACCGATGGCCGAAGCTGCGCAAATCGTCCGGCGCGAACCAGCGGGCGCTGCGCAGTTCATGCGGCTCGAGGCGGCGCTTCGTCATGATGTTCCTCCGGCGGCTGATTTTAAACACGCGCTCAAATGCGCTGGCCACGGCAGTAAAGTTGCTTGACAACTTTTGAATTTGTATAACAACATCCCGAGGGTAAGCAACCTCGCCTTCTCGGTCGCTCGGGCGGGCTGGACAAAGGAGGGAACAAGCATGACAAAATTAGCGAGCGTGTTCTGCGGGACGGTGGCCGCCGTTACGATCGTCGCCGGTCTGGCAACGGTTGCGCCGGCGTGGGCGGACGAGCCAATAAAGGTGACGTTCATCGACGCCGATAAGGCGGGCAACCCGTTCTTCAACCCGATCCGGCAGGGCACGGCGGACGCTGGCAAAATATTTGGCGTGGACGTCGACTTCCAGTATGCCGATCTCGATCCGGCCAAGCTCAACGACATTGTCGAGACCGCGATCAACAACAAGGTGCAGGGGATCGTCGTCCAGATGTATACGCCCGGCGCCTACAAGGCGAGCCTGGAGCATGCGCGCGAGGCGGGGATCACGGTGATTTCCTTCAACATCGATGATCCGACAGAGCCCGAGCACAAATATGTCGGCCAGGCTCTGGAGGGCGCCGGCTACAAGATCGGCCAGTACCTCATCGCTCAGGCCAAGCTGAAAAAGGGCGACCATGTCGTCGCCGCCGCGGGCGACGTCAACGCTTCCGATCTCGGCCTACGCTACAAGGGTGTCGCGAGGGCGCTGTCTGATGCAGGGATGACGTCCGAGCTGATCGCCGGCAGCTTCGTCGCCGCCCAGTCGCAAACCTTGATCAGCCAGTATCTGATCGGCCATCCTGAAACCGTTGCGGTCGTCGGCCTCGATGCCGTCGATACCGGCGCTGCTCCTGCGGCGATCGCCGATGCCGGCATGAAGATTCCGAGCGCCGGGTTCGACGTGACCCCGATCATCGTTGACAACATCAGCAAGGGCCTGACGCTGGGTTCGGTCGACCAGCAGCCCTATCTGCAGGGCTTTCTCCCGATCATGATGATCGCCATGAAGGCGAAATACGGCCTCTCACCCTACACCGTGGATACGGGTGACGCGATCGTCGACAAGAGCGGCGTCGACTTCGTGCGGAAATATTCCGGCACATACCGCTGAAGGTCCGGGGTGTCCGAACAGCCTTCGACCGCGGCGATGCCAGTCTCGCGGATGCGCCTTGCCTGGTCGACCCTTCGGGGCCGGCCAGGAATGGAGATCGTTATCGTCTATGCGGTGACGCTGCTGGCCTGCATACTGGCGGCGCTCATCTTTCCGGATAATTTCCGGTTCCTGACCTTCGCCAATCTGGCGACCGCGATGCGGTCGATCCCTTTACTCGGCGTGCTGTCGATCGGGGTTGGCCTCCTGATGATCACCGGCCAGTTCGATCTGTCGGTCGGCTCGACGTTTACTCTGACCTCCATGATCGCGGCGCTGGCCTTCAACGCCGGCTGGCCGATCGTCGTCGCTTTCGCCCTGGGGCTGGCGGCCGGACTTCTCGCCGGGCTCGTCAATGGCGTCGTGACCGTTTTCCTTGGCATTCCCTCCTTCATAACCACGCTCGGCACGATGCTGGTCTTCCGGGGCGCGACGCGCTTCCTGGCCGAAGGACATGATGTGTTGTTCCAGCCGGACGATTGGTTTCATAGCCTGATGGCCGGCCAGCTCGGCCCGATCCAGGCCCAGTTCATCTGGCTCATCGGAATGGCTGTTCTTGGCTATCTGCTGCTCAACCGGCACTGGTTTGGCAACCACCTCCAGCTCGTGGGCGGCAACGAGCGGGCTGCGATTGCCATCGGCATCAATGTGCGGCTGGTCAAGATCGTTGCCTTCATGCTTTCGGGCCTTTCGGCCGCGCTTTCCGGAATCATGAGCGCCGTGCGCGTGAGCTCCGTCTCGCCGTCCCAGGGCGCCGGGCTCGAGCTCCAGGCGGTTGCTGTTTGCGTCATCGGCGGCGTGCTGCTTTCGGGTGGCTGGGGCACGATTCATGGCGTGGTGCTCGGCGCATGCCTGCTCTTTACCATCCAGGATGTGCTGCTGTTGCTCCGCGCGCCCGGATATTATCTCGATGTGTTCATTGGCGGCATCATCATCGTCGCCGTCTTCCTCAACACTGCGGTGGTGAGAGGACGATGAACACGGCAACGAATGTGGCAGTCGCTTCGCTGCTGGGCGTCGAGGCAATCGGCAAGACCTATGGGCACACCACGGTGCTCGACAGTATCAGTTTCGAACTGAAGCCCAGAGAAGTCGTCGGCCTTCTCGGCGACAACGGCGCGGGAAAGTCGACGCTCATCCAGATCCTCAGCGGCGTCGTCCAGCCGGACGCCGGCAGCGTGCGCATCGCGGGACGCGACGTCCTTCTGGCGTCGCCGAACGACGCCATGGCGCAGGGCATCGCCACCGTCTTCCAGGACCTCGCCGTGGTGCCGATGATGTCGGTGTATCGCAACTTCTTCCTGGGCCGAGAACCCTCCATCGGCCGCGGGCCGTTCCGCCGCTTCGACCAGAAACGGGCCATCGCGATCGCCGAGAAGGAGCTCGCCGATCTCGGCGTGACCATCGACGACGTCCGCCGTCCGATCGGCACGCTTTCCGGCGGCCAGCGCCAGAGCGTTGCCGTGGCGCGCGCCGTGCACTTCGGCGCCAAGGTTCTCATTCTCGACGAGCCGACTTCGGCTCTCGGCGTCAAGCAGGCCGAGATGGTCCTGGAGAATGTCCGGCGCGCCCGCGACCGGGGTATCGGCGTGGTC
>CAYOUO010000272.1:0-2971 GCA_964407155.1 uncultured Hyphomicrobiales bacterium
CCGCGCTCGCCGATCTCGACTCCGTTCTCACCTACACATCGATTCACTATCCGATGCTGGTCGCGGCCGTCGAACTTCGCATCCGAGCCGTCGTGAATAGGGTCGGGAGGTGGCCGGAAAGCGGCCGCCCGGTCGAAGAGCGCGCCGGCGTTCGCGTCGTGCCGCTGCTCCGCTATCCCTATCGGCTGTTCTATCGCGTCACGGACGACCACGTGGAAATTCTCCATCCGCATCACGCAGCGCGCGGCGACTAACCCTGCCAACCAATCCCCCAAAAATCTATCCCCGCCACAAAACTGAGACGGACACTGCCATCCGCCTCCCGCCGAGGGTCGTGCCGGTACCGGCCGTGCCGTGGAAACGGAGGTGAGGCGGAGACGTCCGGCGCTGAACCGGAGATTTCCGTCTCGACGGGGAGCGGCGCGGCGTGCCGGGCCCCGCAGTTCCCGCTCCCCTGTGGAAAGCCGCGCCGTCCGTGCGCAAACGTTCGCGCAACCATTTGCTGCCACGCTACGCTGCATGGGGGAGCGGGCCGCCCGTTTGAGTCGCGGCCGATCGCCGGGGGTCTGACGATGCCGAGCCGGATGAATGTCGCCGTGGCGGTTGCGGCTGCGCTGGGGAGCTTTGCCGCCGCGGCGCCCGCGGTCGCCGGCACATGGAGCGGTCCCTATGTCGGCGCCTTCGCCGGCGTGGCGTCGGGAAGCTCCGCCCTCACCACCTCGGTCGATTGCACCGTCAACGGCATTCTCTGCGATCCCACGCCGCATTACTGGAACAACGGCGCGCTCATCGGCGGGACCGCGAGCGGTCGTGCCTCCGATACGGCGTTCACCGGCGGCGGCTTCCTAGGCGCCAGCCGCCAGGCCGGCCGCTTCGTCTACGGCGTCGAGGCCGATTTCGGGGCGATGCCACTCACCGTCGGCGTCGGCGGCAGCGCCAATACGCTCAATCTCGGCCTCTATAACGGCGGCACGCCCTCGGTCTTCAATGTGCAGGCGAAAGCGGCGACCGACTGGCTGGCGACGGCACGCGTCCGCGCCGGCTTCCTGCCCGCGCCGAACCTGCTCGTCTACGGCACGGCCGGCATCGCGGCGACCGAGCTCACCGTTGCCAATGCCTACAGCGACAACTTCAACAACGGCGTCGGCACCGGCAACGTGGAAGCGTCGAGCCGCGGCGCGTTCAGGTCGGCGCTCGTCCTCGGCGTCGGCGCCGAATGGGCGTTCGCGGCGCAGTGGAAGCTGCGGGCCGAATATCTGCACGCCGATTTCGGGGCGCTCACCACGACCGGCATATCCGCCTATCCGCCGCAGGTCGCCGATTCCAACCCGATCACCAGCACGGCGAACCTCCACGCCGATCTCGTCCGCGTCGGCCTGGCCTACGGGTTCTAGACCGGCGCCCGCCGCCAGACGCGAAACACCCGTCCGTCGATGGCGATGAGGCCGAGCGCGATCGCGGCCATGCCGAGGAAGTCGTCGGCGTCAAGCCGCTCGCCGAGGAAGATCGCGCCGAGCAGGATCGCGCTCATCGGGATGAGCAGCGTCACCAGCATCAGGTTGACCGAGCCGGCGGTGGCGAGGATGCGATAGAACACGATGTAGGCGAGGCAGGTGCACACGGCGCCGATGCCGAGAAGCGCGCCGAAAACCTGCGGGCCGGGCGTTGCCAGGTGCCACGGCTGGTCGACGAGGAGCGCGACCGGGATCATGATGATCGCCGAGGCGCTGATCTGGCCGGCGGCGGTGGCCAGCGGCTGCAGCCCCTGCCGCGCGAAGCGGCGGCCGTAGATCGCCGAGACGGCGTAGGCGACCGAGGCGGCGAGCACCGCGAACTCCGCCGGCAGTTCGCTGGTCACGCCGGCAAGCGCGTCGCCGCCGATCATGATGGCGACGCCGAGGAAGCCGACGATGACGCCACCGATGCGGAGCGGCGTCATGCGCTCGTCCCGCGTGGTGTAGTGCGCGATGATCACCGTGAACAGCGGCGTCGTCGCGTTGAGGATGGCGGCGAGCCCGCTCGCGATCGCGTGCTGGCCCCAGACGATGAGGCTGAACGGGATGGCGTTGTTCATCAGCCCCATCAGCAGGAACTGGCGCCAGACGCCGGGGCTCCTCGCCAGCCGCCCGCCCGTCGCGTAAAGCACCGCGATCAGGCAGAGCGCGCCGATGGTGACGCGCGCCGCGACGATGGTGAAGGAGGGCAGGGCGGCCGCCGCCACCGCGTTGAAGAAATACGAGCCGCCCCAGATGAGCGCGAGAAAGAGCAGCAGCCCCCATTCGAGCGGGGTCATCGTGTGGTTGGCGGTGTCGTTCGGCTCTCGCGCCATGGGCCTCGGTCCGGCCGGTTTCCGCCGGCTTTGTCGGTATCCCGATGCCTACCACGCCGGCGCCCGTCCGCATTCCGTTTCTTGCGTCATATCGCCGTGCAATCGATCCTTGACCCTTGCAAACCGGCGGTGCAGGACGGGCTCCCGCTCGCATGTGCCCCGAAATCTCCGCGGATACTCCATGACCGATTCCACCGCCACCGCTCCGGCCGCCGCCGGCGCCGCCTCCGTTTCTGGCGAAACCCGCACCGTCAGTCTGCCGGTTCTGGTCGTGCTCGCCTTCCTCATCGGGATCGTGGCGGCGCTCGGCGCCGTGGTCTTCCGCATGCTGATCGCGGTGGTGCACAACGCGTTTTTCCTCGGCAGGTTCGGGCTCACCTACGATGCCAACCGGTTCGATCCGGTCAGTCCGTGGGGTCCGCTGCTCATCCTGTCGCCGGTGATCGGCGGGCTCATCGTGGTGTGGCTGGTCAAGACCTTCGCGCCGGAAGCCAAGGGTCACGGCGTGCCGGAGGTGATGTACGCGGTCTATCACAACCAAGGGAACGTGCGCGGCGTCGTCGCTATCGTGAAGTCGCTGGCGTCCGCCATCTCGATCGGCTCCGGTGCCTCGGTCGGCCGCGAAGGTCCGATCATCCAGAT
>CAYOUO010000273.1:0-3170 GCA_964407155.1 uncultured Hyphomicrobiales bacterium
GATTTTCCCGATGTTCACGCCGTCTGGTCGCTCCGGTTCCGGGCGGTGGCGCGCTGGTTCGTCGCCTTTGAGGCGGCCCGCGATCAGAAGGTCGCCGCGCGTCATGCCGAGATCGCCGGCGCACTCCCCATTGTCCCCGACACCTTCACGCTGACCGGGCGCGCCGACCGCATCGACGTCATGCGCGACGGCACGCTCGCGATCTATGATTTCAAATCCGGCTCGCCGCAGACCGATCGCTCCGTCTTTGCCGGGCTTACGCCGCAGATGACGCTCGAAGCGGCGATGGCCCGCGCCGGCGGTTTCGCCGGCGTGACGGCTGGCGCCAGCGTCAGCGAGCTGGCGTGGCTCGCCGTCGGCAGGATCGGCCGCGAAGACCCCTATGTGTCGGCTGTGCGCCTGGGCGAACGGGCGGATGATCTCGCCGATCGTGCGCTCGCCGAATTGACCGCGCTCGTCGCCGAGTTCATCAAGCCCGACCATCCCTACACGTCGCGTCTGCGCCCGCGCATGGACAATGCACGCTACGAGGGCGACTACGATCATCTCGCGCGCGTGCGCGAATGGTCGCTGACGGAAAGCGCCGAGGACATCGCGATGATGGGGCCGGGGCCGCCATGAGTGATGTCCAGCTCGCCACCCGCTTGGCGCAGGCCAGCGCGACCGATCCCGAACGCTCCGTCTGGGTCGCGGCCAACGCCGGCTCCGGCAAGACGTACGTGCTTTCCCGCCGTGTCATTCGCCTGCTGCTCGGTGGGGTCGACCCCGCGCGCGTCCTTTGCCTCACCTTCACCAAGGCCGCCGCCTCGGAGATGGCGCGGCGCGTCTTCGACGAGCTCGGCCGCTGGACGACGCTGAGCGATGCGGAGCTCGCCGGCGCCATCGAGGAGCTGGAGGGCAGGGCACCCTCCGCCGGAAAGCTCGTTGCCGCGCGCCGGCTGTTCGCGCGCGCGCTCGATACGCCGGGCGGCCTGAAAATCCAGACCATCCACGCTTTCTGCGAGCGCCTGCTGCACCAGTTTCCGTTCGAAGCCAACGTCGCCGGGCACTTCGAGGTGCTGGACGATCGCAGCGCGCTCGCTCTGAAGGACGCCGCCCGCCGGCGTGTGCTGGCCGATGCGGCGGAACATCCGGCCAGCGGGCTCGGTCCGGCACTTGCCACCATCGTCGCCCGCGTCAGCGACACGACGTATGAGGCGAGCCTCGAACAGTTCATCGATGCCCGTGACAAGCTGCGCAACTGGATCGCGGCGGCGGGGGATGTCGAGGTCGCGCTCGATGAGTTGCGTGCCGCCCTTGCTGTCACCGACGACGCCGACGAGCTTCGCCGCATCGCCGTCGAGGATGGCGCGCTTGACGCTGCCGTTGCCCGCCGCCTTTTCGATGTGCTCTCCGCCAGCGCCAAGACGAAGGACAGGGAAGCTGCCACGCGCCTTTATCCCTTTGTCGCGTCGTCCGATGCGGACCTGCGCTGCGCCGCGCTGCTCGATTTCTTCTTCACCAAGGGCGATCTGCGTAAGTCCGTGGTTACCAAATCTATTTGCGAGGACTGGCTTGGCATCGAAGACGTTCTGTCCGTCGAGGGCGCCCGCCTCGCCGTCCTCCTCGATCGCATCCGCACCGCCGATCTCTTCGCGATGTCGGCCGCGATCGTTCGCCTCGCCGATGCATCCATCGCCGAGTACGAACGCCTGAAGGCTGCGCGCGGGGTGCTCGATTTCGAGGACCTGATCGTGCGCACCGCCAATCTGCTCGCCCGCCCGGATGCCGACCGCTGGGTGCACTATAAGCTTGATCGCGGCATCGAGCACGTCCTCGTCGATGAGGCGCAGGACACCAGCCCCCGTCAGTGGCAGGTGATCGCCAGTCTCGTCGGCGAATTCTTTGTCGGCGAGGGCGCCGCGGGTGCGCGGTCGCGCACGCTGTTCGCCGTCGGTGACGAGAAGCAGTCGATTTATTCCTTCCAGGGCGCGGTGCCCGCGTGGTTCGCGCGCAAGGAACACGAATTCGCGCGCGCGGCCCGCGCTGGCGCCTACGCCTGGGAGAATGTCGACCTGCATCTCTCCTTCCGCTCGGTGCCGAAGGTGCTCGCCGCCGTCGATGCGGTGTTCGCAGCGCCCGAAATGCACGCGGGCCTGAACGCTGAGCCGATGCCGACCCGGCACGATGCCCGCCGTCACGGTCAGCCTGGCCGCGTCTTCCTGTGGCCGGTCGAGATCGCGCCGGAAAAGCCCGTCGCCGACGACTGGCTGAAGCCGCTCGATTATCTCGGCGACGAGAGCCCCGAGGTCAGACTCGCGCGCCGCATCGCCGCGACGGTGGCAGGCATGGTCAACCGCGAGGTGCTCGACGCGCGCGATAAAGACGGCAAGCCGCGTGTCATCCGCGCCGGCGAGGTGCTCATCCTCACGCGGTCGCGCGGCGCGATCACCGACGCCATCAATCTCGAGCTGAAGCGGAATGGCGTCCCCATTGCCGGCGCCGATCGCCTGCGTCTCGGGGAGCACATCGCGGTGATGGATCTGATTTCGGTCGCCCGGGTCGCTCTCCTGCCGGAAGATGACCTCGCGCTCGCCGAGGTGCTGAAGTCTCCGCTCGTCGGCCTCGACGAGGATGCACTGTACCGCCTTGCCTGGGGCCGTGTCGGAACGCTGTGGCAGGCCCTTTCCGCCGCTCACGAACCGGAGCTCGTCGTCGCGCGCGAAATGGTTGAGCGCTGGCGCGCCCGCGCCGACAAGCTCGATCCGCACGCATTTTTTGCCGCCATCCTGGCCGGCGATGGCGGCCGCCGTGCCTTTCACGCGCGCCTCGGCCCGGAGGCCGACGACGTGCTCGATGAGCTCCTCGCCCAGGCGCTCGCCTATGAGCAGGGCAACGCTCCGTCGCTCGAAGGCTTCCTCGCCTGGCTCGAAGAGACGGAGACCGAGGTCAAACGCGACCTCGATTCCGCGCGCGACGAGGTGCGCGTCATGACGGTTCACGGCGCCAAGGGATTGGAGGCTGACGTCGTCTTCCTGGTCGACAACGGCACTCTCCCCGTGATCGGCAACTACATTTCGCGCGTCGTGCCGCTTGCCGACAATTCCGATCCGCTGGCAGCAGTGCCCATGGTCTGGAACTACAGCACGCCGGCGATGCCCGCGGCGATTGTCAGCCGCATCGAGACGCAG
>CAYOUO010000274.1:0-13066 GCA_964407155.1 uncultured Hyphomicrobiales bacterium
CGCGGTCGCGCGCATCGTCAGGGGACTCGTCGGCGATGGCTGAGGCCGCCGGCGCCCGCACGGCCGGCGATGCGCTGACGCTGGTCTCGCTGTGCGACGAGGCGACCTTCGACCGCTACATCGACACCGTGGCCGGCGCGCTGGCCGACCGCTTCACGCTGCGGGTCAACAAGAACATCGTCACACGCCGCATGGCGTTCACCGCCTGGATCATCGGGCTTGCCCGCGTGAGCCGGCCGGAGATCGACTACCGCAGCTTCGTCGCGGTATGCGCCACGATGATCGACACCGTGGCGCGCCACCGCACCTTGAGTTTCTCGGCGCTGGTGCGCGACCCGAACGACGAGATGATCGGCGTCGTGCTCAAGTACCCGAACGAGGTCACGGCCCTGACCGCGGGCACCGTCCTTTACGACCGGCTGGTCAGCGGCCTGACGGGGGGGCCGGCCTACGAGCCGCCCTCCCCCATGGTGCTGCAAAACGCGGCGGCGAGCCTGGCCGCGCAGCCGAAAGCCGCGGCGGCCCGCTTCCGCGAATTGCTGCGGCTCTCGACGCCGTGGTCGTGAAACCCGACGAATGCCGGAGGCCTAGCGCAGCGCGGCGCAGAAGCGCTGGATGCGCGCGCAGGCATCCTCCAGCGCCTGGTTCGACGTGGCGTAGGAGATGCGGAAGTGCGGGCCGAGGCCGAAAGCCGAGCCCTGCACGACCGCGACGCCTTCTTCTTCCAGCAGCGCGGTGACGAAATCCTCGTCGGTCGCGAGCCTGGCGCCCTTGGCCGTGGTCCGGCCCATCGTGCCGGCGCACGACGGGAAGACATAGAAGGCGCCTTCCGGCCGCGGGCACGAGATGCCGTTCGCCTGGTTCAGCATCGACACGACGAGG
This sequence comes from uncultured Hyphomicrobiales bacterium, assembly GCA_964407155.1. GTDB lineage: Bacteria > Pseudomonadota > Alphaproteobacteria > Rhizobiales > Kaistiaceae > DASZQY01. The sequence continues at coordinate 883 of CAYOUO010000274.1, forward strand.
TCGCGCCGCTGCTTGAACAGCTCGGCGTTCTTCGAAATGAAATCCTGCGGCCCGTTCAGCGCCTCTACGGCGGCCCACTGCGAAATCGACGTCGGGTTCGAGGTCGACTGCGACTGGATGGTGCCGATCGCCTTGATCAACTGCTTGGGGCCGCCGGCGTAACCGATGCGCCAGCCGGTCATGGCATAGGCCTTGGACACGCCGTTCACCGTCAGGGTGCGCTCGCGCAGGCGCGGCTCGACCTCGACGACGGTCGTGTAGACGAAACCGTCGTAGACGAGGTGCTCGTACATGTCGTCGGTCATCACCCAAACGTGCGGATGCCTCACCAGAACGTCGGTGAGCGCCTTCAATTCGGCACGCGTGTAGGCGGCGCCGGTCGGGTTCGACGGCGAGTTGAAGATGACCCACTTCGTCTTCGGCGTGATGGCGCGCTCGAGCGCTTCCGGCTTCAGCTTGAAGCCGGAAGCGGCGGTGGTCGCGATCTCGACCGGCGTGCCGCCGCCGAGCGCCACCATCTCCGGGTAGCTCACCCAGTACGGGGCCGGCACGATCACATCGTCGCCGGGGTTCAGGGTCGCCATCAGGGCGTTGTAGAGCACCTGCTTGCCGCCGGTGCCGACGGTAATCTCGTCCGGCGCATAGTCGATGTGGTTCTCGCGCTTGAACTTCGCCGAGATCGCGGCCTTGAGCTCAGGGATGCCGTCGACCGCCGTGTACTTGGTCTTGCCCTCGCGGATGGCGCGGATCGCCGCCTCCTTGATGTTCTCGGGCGTGTCGAAATCGGGCTCGCCGGCGCCGAGGCCGATGACGTCGCGGCCGGCCGCTTTGAGTTCGCGCGCCTTGTTCGTGACCGCGATGGTCGCGGACGGCTTGATGCGGGCGAGCGAGTCGGCAAGGAAGGCCATGACGGTGAGGTTCCGGCTGGTGGAAAAGCGGCGGGACCGTAGGCTCTCGTCTGCGGCAAGACAAGGGCATCCGCTGCGGGCGCGACGGCATTTCGCCACCCCGGCTGCCCTCTGCCGCGGCTGTTATTATGCCCCTTGACGACTGATTTATTGGGGGTACGATTAATCGCGGATGAAGATCACGTTCGATCCGGCAAAGCGCGAGCGCACGCTGCGCGAGCGTGGTCTCGATTTTGCCGATGCCGCGGAGGTATTCGCCGGCACGGTACTCGTAATCGAAGATCGGCGGGCCGACTATGGCGAGCGACGCTTTCAAACAGTCGGCTTTCTGGCCGGCCGGATGGTGATGATCGTCTGGACTCCCCGTGCCGCCGGTCGCCACGTCATATCGATGAGGAAATGCAATGAGCGAGAACAGAAGGCCTACGGGCAGCGATTTGAAGAAGGTTGACCGTCACGTCATCACTCAGGAGGAGTACGACGAGGCGCCGGAATTGACCCCGGAGTTGCTTGAGCGCGCCGACCTCTACATCGGCGACAAGCTCATCCGCCGCGGGCGTCCGCCGAAGGAACGGCCAAAGGAAGCGATCAAGCTGCGCCTCTCGCCCGACGTGCTCGATCATTTCCGTGCCGGCGGCCCGGGCTGGCAAACGCGCATCAACGACGCGCTGGAGCGGGTGGTGAAACGCGAGAAGCGCGTGGCTCCGCAGCGCCCGGCGACGCCACGACGCCGCGGCGCTCCCTCGTCGACAACGGCGACCCGCCGCTAATTCGCCGGCGCCACGTAGCCGTCGGTGAGCGTGCCGAGGAAAGCGACGATATCGTCGATGTCGGCGTCACTGAGCGGCGGCTGATCGCCCGGCTTGCCGCCGAACGGCGGGTCAGTGTTGAGATTGGCCCAATACCGCTTCGGCAGATCGTCGTACTTCTCCACCGTGCCACCGGCCTCCTTCGGGTACCAGCGGCCGGGGTCGGTATCGCGGGTGGCGTAGAAGGCAACCACGTCACGCAGTGAATGGAAGAAGCCGTTGTGCGCGAACGTCTGGCGGAGCGCGATATTGCGCAGCGACGGCGTGCGGAACAGGCCGCAATATTCATCGCGGCCGGCGAGATCGGTGCGCAGCGGGCCGCACGCGCCGAGATCGAAATAATCCGGGTCGCGGTTCGAAGCCAGACGCGGATTGCGCGGCACGCCGAGCGCGATCAGGCCGAAGTCGGTGAACTGCGGCGGCTCGCCGTCGTTGGCCGGCTCGCTGATATGGCAACTGGCGCAGTTGCCCTTGTCCTCGGCCTCGAAGGCCTTGAGGCCGCGCATCTCCTGAGCGGTCAGGGTTGCCCTGCCGGCAAGGTAGGCGTCGTACTTGCTCGAGTACGGATAGAACAACGCCGGCGTCTGTTCGAAGGCGGCGAGCGCCTGGCCGGCAGCGTCAAGGACAGCCTCCGGATCGTCGAGGACAGCGGCACCGAACAATGCGCGCAAGTCACCGGCATAGGCGGCGGCCTTCAGTTTTGCGGCAACCGCAGCAGCGTCGGCATTGGCCATCTCGAACGGCGACGTGAGCGGCAGGCGCACCTGACCTTCGGCACGATCGGCGCGCCCGTCCCACATCAGGCCGCCGGTCGGCCCGTTGTCGACGCTCTCGTCGCCCTCATCCTCGTTGTCGAAGAAATGCTCGCTGAACTGCGGGTCCGCCTGCAGGTAAGTCAGTGATGGCGTTGCGCGCAACCCGGGCTGGTCCATGCCGGGGCCGCCGATCTGGACGTCGAGCGCGTTGGCCGGGCCGAAGCCGTGAGCGGGATTGTGGCAGCTGGCGCAGGCGAGCTTGCCCGACGCGGACAGCGACGGATCGAAAAACATGCGCTGGCCGAGATTGGCAAGCGCCACGGCCCGCGCCTTTGCCTCTGCGCGGCTGAGCGGGCCGGGACCGGCGGCAGCCGCCACGATCGCTGTGGCGGCCATGATCGCCACCGCGGCAATGACGACGGCAGGACTGCGCGACCGATGCGGCACGTTGCAATGTCCGGATAAAATATTGCGGAACCGTAGGCACTGCACGCGACAGGTCCGTGACAGAGACGAATTCGCGCCTCCTGTCATCAAAGCGATAAGGCGCCTTCCTAGAGTCCGCCGTGCTCCAGCGTGTGCGGCATCTTCCCGCCGATCACATGCCGCGGCAAAGACCCACGAGGACAGATCGATGCTCCGGCGAACGCTGCTTCCGAGCCTTTTTGCCACGACCGCTCTCGCGGCGAGCGCGCTTTCCGGCACCGCCGCTGCGGCCGATCTCGGCAAGATCAAGACGATCGTGGTGATCTACGCGGAGAACCGCAGCTTCGACAACCTCTACGGCTCGTTCCCGGGCGCCAACGGCCTGCAGAACGTCACCGCCGATCAGGCGCGACAACTCGACCGCGATGGCAAGCCGCTTGCCGAACTGCCGCCGGCGTGGGGCGGGCTGACGGCAAAGGGCGTGACCCCGGCGGTCACCGAGACGCAGTCGGCGCACCTGCCGAACGCGCCGTTTGCCATCGACGATCCGAACGGCTTCAACCAGCCGCTCAGCGTCACCACGCGCGACCTCTGGCACCGCTTCTACGAGGAGCAGATGCAGATCGACGGCGGCAGGAACGACAAGTTCGCGGCCTGGGCGGATTCCGGCGGACTGGTGATGGGCCACTACGACGGCTCGAAGCTGCCGATGTGGGCGGTGGCGAAGAAATACGTCCTCGCCGACAACTTCTTCCAGGGCGGGTTCGGCGGCTCGTTCATGAACCACTTCGAACTCGTCTGCGCGTGTGCACCGGTTTATCCCGACGCCGACAAGAGCCCGGCCAAGCCGACCATCGCCAAGGTCGACGCCGACGGCACCTCACTGACCGTCGCCGCCAACGCGCCGGCCTCCGCGCTCGATGGGGCGCCGAAATTCGTTTCCGACGGCAACATCACGCCGGATTTCTACGCCGTGAACACCATGCAGCCGCCCTACCAGCCGAGCGCGAACAAGCCGGCGGCGGGCGCGGACGCTGCGACTGCCGACCCGATGGTGCCGACCACGCTGCCGCCGCAGACCATGACCAACATCGGCGATCTGCTCAGCCAGAAGGGCGTGACCTGGGCCTGGTACGCCGGCGCGTGGCAGGCGGCGCTCGACGGCAAGGGCGGCGGCGCGATACCGAACTTCCAGTTCCACCACCAGCCCTTCAACTATTTCGCCGACATGGCGCCAGGCACGCCGAACCGCGCCGAGCACCTGAAGGACGGCGGGCTCGGCGGCGTGAACTTCATCGCCGACATCGACGCCGGCAAGCTGCCCGAGGTGACGTTCTACAAGCCGCAGGGCAACCTCAACGAACATGCCGGCTATGCCGACGTGGCCTCCGGCGACCAGCATCTCGCCGATCTCGTCGCGCACCTCGAGAAGAGCCCGCAGTGGCCGGGCATGGTCGTCATCATCACCTACGACGAGAATGGCGGCTTCTGGGACCACGTCGCGCCGCCGAAGGCTGACCGCTGGGGACCGGGCAACCGCATTCCGGCGTTCATCGTCTCGCCGTTCGCCAAGATGGGGACGATCGACCACACCCAGGACGATACGACCTCGATCCTGCGCCTGATCACCGCCCGCTACGACCTGCCGGTGCTGCCGGGGCTCACTGCCCGCGACACAGCGCTCAAGGCAAACGGCGAGCCGGCGATGGGCGACCTGACCGAGGCGCTCGACCTTTCGCAGTAAATTCGTGCGGACCTGACCCCGCCAGGCCGTCGTTCCGGCAACGGAACGGCGGCCTTACTTCATCCGCGGATCGATGACGGCCTCTGATGGCGCCGTTCACCGAATGCGATTGGACGCCGGGCCGTTGGCTCGCCTAATGCTGGTGCAGCTTTGGGGGAGAAGGTCGTGGCCGGCGAATACACGCTCTATTCGATGCAGACGTCGGGCAACTGCTACAAGCCGCGACTGCTGATGCACCTGCTCGGGCTGCCGTTCCGGCTGATCGACACCGACCCGCGCACCGGCGCGACGAAGGCGCCCGAGTTCCGCGCGCTGAATCCGAACGGGCGCGTGCCCTACCTCGTCCTGCCCGATGGCCGCGGGCTGTCCGAATCGGGGGCGATGCTGCTCTATCTGGCGGAGGGCACCCAGTATTTGCCGAACGACCGCTACGAGCGGGCCCAGGTGCACCAGTGGCTGTTCTTCGAGCAGTACGAGCATGAGCCCACCATCGCGGTCGCGCGCTCGTATCTGCACATCTATCCGGAACGCAGGGCCAAGGTGACGCCGGAGCTGACCGCCACCTGGCAGGAAAAGGGCGGCCACGCGCTCGCCGTCATGGAGCAGCGGCTGGCGAAGCGCGACTGGCTGGTCGGCAGCGGCTATACCGTCGCCGACATCGCCCTCTATGCCTATACGCATGTCGCGGAGGAAGGCGGCTTCGACCTGTCCAAATATCCCGGCATCGAGCGGTGGCTTGCCCGCGTCGCGCGGGAGCCTCGCCACGTGCCGATGGACTGGCGGCCCGACTAGCCGTCCGGCGAATTGTGGCGGGTGCGGCCGGAGGCGCCCTACTTCCGCCCATACAACTGTCCGCCGCAGCCGCATTCGCGTCCCCTCCCCGCCACGCTCGCTGGCGAACCTTCAGCGTGGACGGAGGGACAAGCACATGCGCCAGACAATTCGGACCGCCACACAGGTCAGGCAACGCGACGGGAACGCCGTCTTCGCGCTCGGCGCCATCGTCAGCGCGGCGATCGTCGTCGCGCTGTTCACGCTGCACGGCGGACCCGATCTCCTCGCCGGCAAGCTGCCGACGTTCGCAACGGTGGCGCTGGACTCGCCGTAGCGAAAAAGAAGGCGCCCGAAAGCGCCTGCATATGCGCAAAAAAGGAGGCGCCCGAAGACGCCTCCCAGGCAATCGACAGAGGGAGATTGCCAGCTACTTCTTGATGCACGTATCCATGTTGCTCTGCTCACAGACATCCAGGCCGGTGAACACCGGGTCGGCGACCTTCTCGCCCTTGATCAGCGAGATCATGACGTCGGGCGCCTTGAGGCCCATGTCGAATGGCTCCTGACCGACAAGGATGTTGACGAGGCCGTCCTTGAGGATGCCCATCTCATCGCCGATCGTATCGGCCGCCGCCACCACGAAATCCTTCGAGGCGATGCGGTCCTTGTACGGCCCGATCAGCTGACGATAGGGCTGTGGCGCGCCGAACAGCGGCCAGCCGCCTTCGATCGCAAAGCCGTCGAGCTTCGGATTGGCAGCGAGCGCGTCGGTCATGGCCTGGACGCCCTTGGCGCCGTCGTCGTTGGTGAAGACGGGGCAGCCCGCCTGCTCCTTCCAGCCGCCGGTGCCGTCGAGATCCTTCAGCCCTTCCTTGCCGGTCAATGCATCGATCGTCCCCTGCGCGCGGCGCAGGATGTTGTCGGCCGCGGCATTGCCCTCGATGATGCAGATCGTGCCGCCGTTCGGCTTCGCCTGCTTGAGGTATTCGCCGAGCTTCTGGCCCATCAGATAGTTGTCGGTGCCGAGGTAGGTCTTGCGCAGGCCGGCGTCGGCCTTGGTCAGGTCGGCGTCAACGGTCATCACCGGAATCGACGGGTTGGCCGTCTTGATCGCGTTGGCGACGAGCGGCGCGTTCGACGGCGAGATCGCCATCGCGGCCGTATCGGGCTTGCCAAGCAGGTCCTGCACGATCTGGGCTTCACCGGCTTCGTCCGACGTCGAGGCCGGGCCGGTATACATGCAGTGGTAGCCGCTGCCGCCGTGCGTCGAATTCCACTTCTCGCAGCCCTGATGGATCGATTCGAAGAACGGGTTGTCGAGACCTTTCACGACGATGACGAGCTGCTTGTCGGCGGCATGCGCGGAGCCCGCAGCCATCGCCAGTGCCAATGCTGCAAGCGAAAGCAGTGATTTTTTCATTCCATCCTCCCATGAACGAGCGGCCGAAAGAGCGCGCTCTGAACAGCCTTTGCTGCGCGACACCGGCCACGAGCCCGTGCGAGCGGTCCCATAAGGGCGCCGGGGATGTCGCCTCCCGTCAGCAACCGGAAAATCAGTACCGGCCAAACACAACCATCGTCAACGGTTTTGTCGTATGAAATGTCGGATGTGCATGAGATCGGGGCGCGCGGCATGATTGTGCAGCGCATCATAAACCAAGGGTTTTATTCGCTTACGCGATGAACCGATCAACATCGACCGTGAGGGATGCGCCGGTATTCGTCAGACTTTCGTTGACGTTTCAGCGGCCGCTGCGCTAAGTCCGTTGACGCGCGGCGGACGTGGTTGTGGGAGGTTCCGCGCGTCGAGCCGCGGCGCGTGCTCGTGGCGGCGCGGGGAGATGGAATCCGGGATGGCCGTACTTGAACTCGTCAACGTGTCGAAGCACTTCGGCGCGATCAATGCCCTGAACGACATCTCCCTCTCGATCGAACCCGGCGAAGTCGTTGGCCTCCTGGGCGACAACGGCGCCGGTAAGTCGACGCTGGTCAAGATCATCGCAGGCAATTTTCCGGCAAGCCACGGCGCGGTGCGCATGGACGGCCGCGATGTCCATTTTCACAAGCCGATCGACGCGCGGGCGCACGGCATCGAGATCGTCTACCAGGATCTTGCGCTCTGCGGGAACCTGACGGCGGCGGCGAACGTGTTCCTCAGCCGGGAAATCCGCACCGGCTTCGGACCGTTCCGCATCCTGAACTACAAGGCGATGTACAAGCGCGCCGCGGAGCTGTTCAAGGAGCTGAAGTCGGAGACGCGGCCGCGCGATCTCGTCAAGCAGATGTCCGGCGGTCAGCGGCAGGCGGTCGCCATCGCACGCACCATGCTCTCGGAGGCGAAGATCGTCCTCATGGACGAGCCGACGGCGGCGATCTCCGTCCGCCAGGTGGCGGAGGTGCTCAATCTCATTCGCCATCTGCGCGCCCGCGGCATCGCCGTCATCCTGATCAGCCACCGCATGCCAGACGTCTTCTCGGTGGCCGACCGCATCATCGTGCTCCGGCGCGGCACCAAGGTGGCCGACAAGCCGGTGACGAACAGCTCGCCGGAAGAAGTGACCGGGCTGATAACCGGCGCGATCGAGCGCGCCTGAGACGAGAGACAGTCGGCCATGACGACGACCCTTGAAAGCACGATCGACCACCGGCAGCACACGTGGCTGAGCTGGGTGCTGTCCCGGCAGACGGTGTGGGTGTTTCTGGCGATCGTGGCGGCCTGCGTGTTTCTGACGTTCGCCACCGACAGCTTCGCCACGCACCAGAACATCTACAACATCACCCGCAACTTCACGTTCACGGCGATCATCGCGCTCGGCATGACGATCGTGATCATCACGGGCGGCATCGACCTTTCGGTCGGCTCGGTGCTCTGCCTGTGCAGCATGATCCTCGCGGTCGTGATGCACGCCGGCTACGGCATTCTGGTCGGGATCGCCGCCTCGCTCGGTACGGCGGTCGTGATCGGCCTCTTCAACGGCATTCTCATCGCCTACATCGGCATGCCGCCGTTCGTGGTCACCCTCGGCATGCTGTCCGTGGCGCGCAGTCTCGCGATGGTCGCCTCCAACAACACCGTCGTTTTCCAGTTCGGCCCCGACCAGGCGAAGCTGCTCACGCTCGGCGGCGGCTCTACGTTCGGCGTCTCCAATCCGTTGATCTATACGGTGCTGCTGGCGCTGTTCACCGGCTTCATCCTGCGCTTCACCCGCTTCGGCAGGCACATCTTCGCCATCGGCGGCAACGAGCAGGCGGCGATGCTGACCGGCGTGCCGGTGCGGCAGATCAAGGTCGCGGTTTACGTCATCTCGGCGCTTTCGGCCGGCATCGCGGCAATCATCGAGACGGGCTGGCTGGGCGCGGTGACCACCAATCTGGGCTCGGGCATGGAACTGCAGGTCATCGCCGCCGCCGTCATCGGCGGCGCCAATCTCGCGGGCGGGATCGGCACCGCCTTCGGCGCGCTGGTCGGCGCGGCGCTGATCGAGATCATCCGCAACAGCCTCGGCCTGCTCGGCGTGAACGCCTTCTGGCAGGGGACGTTCATCGGCGGCGCCATACTGCTCGCCGTGCTCTTTGACAGGATCAGGAATTTCCGGCAGAGCGACTGACATGTCGCGCGATACCGCCCGTGCCGAAGGACTGCGCTTCCGCATCGTGCTGAAGCCCGGATTCGTGCTCGGCCCGGGCAAGGCCGACCTGCTGGAGGCCATCGACGAGACCGCGTCGCTGACGGCGGCCACCGAGCGCCACCGAATGAGCTACAAGCGCGGCTGGACGCTGATCCAGGAAATGAACGACGGCTTCGGCGCGCCGGTGGTGGCGACCAGCAAGGGCGGCTCCGGCGGCGGCGGGCGCGCCGCGCTGACGCCGCTCGGACGGCTCGTGCTGGAACGCTATCGCCGCATGGAATCGGACGCGGCGGCGGCGGTCAGCGCCGGCGTCGCCGATCTTCGCCGCCACATGAAACCGCACCGGCGGCTCCAGGCGCAAAAATCGCCTCCCCAAAAACGACGAGCCGCAAAATAGCCGCGTCAAAGCGGCTCAATCCTCTCCCGCGCGCCTTGCCATTCCCTCCCTGGACGCCACATTGCGCCCCTCCTACCGCCAGGAACTTTCCCCGATGACCGCCAGCCTGTTCACTTTCTCCGTGCCCGTGTTCGACCGGCGGCTGAAGGCCCATGCCGCAATCCTGGAGAAGGCGCAGGCGCACGCCACCGCCAACGCCATCGATCCGCAGTCGCTGCTGGATGACCGGCTGTATCCCGACATGTTTCCGTTCTGGCTGCAGGTGCACTCGGCATGCAACCACGCCGTCAACTGCACCGCCCGGCTGACAGGCGCGCCGCTTCCGGTTCTCGACGAGACGCCGAAGACGTTCGACGGGCTGAAGCAGCGCGTCGCCGACACGCTCGCCTACGTCAACGCCGCCGACCCGGCAAAATTCGCAGGCGCCGAGGAGCGGCCGCTGATGGTGACAATCGCCGGCCGCGAACGCGAGATGAAGGGCCTCGATTATTTCCTGAACTCGGCGCTGCCGAACTTCTATTTCCACCTGACGACGGCCTACGGCATCCTGCGCAAGAACGGCATTCCCGTCGGCAAGCGCGACTTCCTCGGCAACAACGACTAGCCCCCTGTCGCCCGTGCAGATGACACCGGCGCGGGGCCGTGGCAGGATGTCGATATGTCTGTCAAAACATATCGAGGTTCCGGCATGTTCTCGCGTCGCGCTCTTGTCATCGCCCTTGCGCTCGGGCTGTCCGCTCCGGCGGTGCCGGCCCTTGCCGCCGACAACGTCGTCGTGTTTGCCGCGGCGAGCCTGAAAAATGCGCTCGACGACATCGTCACGAGCTACAAGACCGCGACCGGCAAGACGGTGACCGTCAGCTACGGCGGCTCGTCGTCGCTGGCCAAGCAGATCGAAGCCGCGGCGCCGGCCGACATCTTCATCTCGGCCGACCTCGCGTGGATGAAAGACGTCCACGACAAGAACCTGACCGTGGCCGACACCGAAAAGCCGCTGCTCGGCAACGAGATCGTGCTGGTGGCGCCGCAGGATTCCAAGGCAGCGATTTCCATCGCTCCCGGCTTCGATCTCGCCGGCGCGCTTGGCGCCGACGGTCATCTCGCCATGGCCAATGTCGACTCGGTTCCCGCCGGCAAATACGGCAAGGCGGCGCTGACCAAGCTCGGCGTCTGGGACAGCGTGTCGGCGAAGGTCGTGCAGGCCGACGACGTGCGCGCCGCGCTCGCATTCGTGGCGCAGGGTGAGGCGCCGCTCGGCGTGGTCTATGCGACCGATGCCGCCGCCGAGCCAAAGGTGAAGGTGGTCGCGACCTTCCCGGCCGACAGCCATCCGCCGATCGTCTACCCGGTCGCTCTGCTCTCGGCCTCGACCAATCTCGACGCGAAGGACTTCCTGAAGTATCTGGAATCGGACGCCGCCAAGCCTGCTTTCGTCAAGCAGGGCTTCACCCTGCTCAATTCGGGAAGCTAGGCTGGCAGTTCCACCTTCCGTCATTCCGGCCCACGGGTCCGGCTTCGCCGGCCCGAGGATAAACTCCAGCCGGAATCCAGTTGAAGAGCGCAGCTCTGCGAACTGGACCCCGGCCTTCGCCGGGATGACGATACGAGCAACTGACTCGGGGGATTGAGTCCATGCTCGCATCGCTGACCGGCGCCGAGTGGACCGCGATCGCGCTGTCGCTGCGCGTGGCGACGGTCGCCGCGCTGGTCAGCCTGCCGTTCGGCATTGCCATCGCGCTCGTCCTCGCCCGGGGGCGCTTTCCCGGGCGCGCCCTGCTCGACGCGCTGGTCCATCTGCCGCTGGTGATGCCGCCGGTGGTGACCGGGTACCTGTTGCTCCTCGCCTTTGGCCGCAAGGGCCCCGCCGGCGCTCTGCTCGAGCACGCGTTCGATATCGTCCTGGCGTTTCGCTGGACCGGTGCTGCGCTGGCTGCCGCCGTCATGGGCTTTCCACTGATGGTGCGCGCCATCCGGCTCTCCATCGATGCTGTCGACCCCAAGCTCGAGCAGGCCGCCGCAACCCTTGGGGCCAACCGGCTCGTCGTGCTTGTCACGATAACGCTGCCGCTGGCGCTACCGGGCGTTTTGGCCGGGCTGGTGCTCTCGTTCGCGCGCGCGCTCGGCGAGTTCGGTGCGACCATCACTTTCGTCGGCAACATTCCCGGAGCCACCCAGACGATCCCCTCGGCGATCTACACGGACATCCAGACGCCCGGCGGCGATCTCGCGGCGCTCAGGCTGACGGGGATATCGGTCGCCATCGCGTTCGCGGCATTGATCGCATCGGATGCCCTCTCCCGGCGCGCGGCGCGCCGTGCGGTCGGCCAATGAACCTCGCCGTCGACGTCGAAAAGGCCTTCGGCGCGTTCCGTCTGCGCGCGCGGTTTGAGAGCACCGGACGCGTCACCGCGTTCTTTGGCCGTTCGGGCAGCGGCAAGACCACGCTGGTCAACCTTATCGCCGGGCTGACGCGGCCGGACCGCGGGATCATCCGCCTCGGCGACACGGTGTTATTCGATTCTACGCGCGGTTTGGATGTGCCGGTCCATCGCCGCGCCGTAGGCTACGTTTTCCAGGAGGGCCGTCTCTTTCCGCATCTCTCGGTGCGCAGCAATCTGCTTTACGGACGCACGTTTGGCCGCCGTGGGGCCGATAGCATCAGGCTCGAGCACATCGCGGCGCTTCTCGATATCGCGCCCCTGCTCGAGCGGCGCCCGGCCGACCTTTCCGGCGGCGAGAAGC
>CAYOUO010000275.1:0-3494 GCA_964407155.1 uncultured Hyphomicrobiales bacterium
TTCGAGCACCAGTTCGCGGGAAGCGGTCGGCGAAACGACGGTGGCCTCCGCGTGAGCGATTTCCTCAGGCGAAGGATCGTCGCTGGCGACGGCCTCGGGCGGGGCTGCCGACCCGGGAGTCCGTGGGAGGTTTTCGGCACGCCTGCTCCAGGCGGAGGCGGCAGCGCGCCGCACCAGCCCCACGACGCCCTCGGGCAGCAAGGTGATCGCGAGGATCGAGAGCGCGCCGTAGACGATCTCCTGCAGCCAGGGATTGATGTTCACAATGACCGGGAACGTCGAAACGAACAGCGCGCCGATGACCGGCCCGAGCGTCGTATTGATCCCGCCGATCAGCACCATCACCAGAACGTTGAGCGACACCGACCAATCGAACTGACCGGGTGACACGACGCCCAGAAATGAGAACAGCCAGCCCGCGCCGCCGGCCATCGCAGCCGAAAGCGCGAACACACCGACCTTGATGAAGGCGGTGCGCACGCCGGCCGCCTCCGCAAACGGCTCGGCGTCGCGGATCGACAGCAGCACCGGATACATCGGCGAATTGCGGATGTTCCATATCAGGGTGACGCACAGGAGAAGCGCCAGCATGACGCACCAGACCACCGGCGTGCCGAGGAACTGGAGGCTCTCGGGGAAATCCGGGAACGCCGGGCCGAGCAGACCTTGCAGGCCGCCGGTGATGTCGAGATTGGTGGTCAGTACCGTCAGAATGAGGGTGAAAATGAAGGTGGTGATGGCGAAGTAAAGGCCGCTGACCCGCAGCGAGATCGCTCCGACCGCGCCGCCGACAACCGCGGTCACCACGAGCACGACGGCGAGGAGAGCGAAGACGTTCCAGCCCAGCTGGGCCGACACGATGGTGGTGACGTACGCACCGATGCCGAAGAATCCACCTTGGCCCAGCGAATACAGCCCGAGCATGCCGGCGACGAGATCGAGGCTGAGGGCGAGCACGGCGAACACGGCCGCGACGAGAATGATGTTCTGCACGCTCAGGCTCGCCTGCGCGACGAACACGGTGACCGCCAGGTACGCGACGACGATCAGCCCCCCCACGATCAACCGGCGGTGCGGCATCGAGGAGGACGCCGCTCGAGCGCGGCCCGCTGCCATGGAATCGCTATTGGCTGAAGCCATCGGACTCTCTCAGCGCGCCGCAGCCAGCGCGCCGCGCCGCAGCATCAGCGGGCTGGTCGAGCTGAAAAGACCGCGCGGCGACACGATGAGGATGAGCGCGAGCACAAGGAAGGGAAACCAGTCCGAGGCGCGCGAGTTGATGAGCACATTGGCGCCCTCCGCGCATACGCCGAGAAGGATGCCGCCGAACATCGCCGCGATCGGCCGTTCGGTACCGCCGCCGATCATCATTGCGATGAAACCGTACGTGCCGAACGTGTCGCCGAGATAGGGATTGGCGAACGTGCTGGGGCCGATGAGCACCCCGGCGATCCCCGAATAGAGGGCGGAGACCGCAAAGGCGACGATGGCGACGACGGTCGTGTTCGCGCCGAAGGCCGACGCCATTTCCGGGTCGGCGGCCGTCGCCATCCCGACCTTTCCGAACAGCGTCCGCTTGCGGACGAGTTCGAAGCCGCCGGCGAGCACAATCGCGACGGCAATCGCGAGTATCTGTTGCCAGGTCAACACCGCGGCGTTGCCGAAGTGAATGCTCCTGTCGATGAGCATGGTGGGGAAGGGGATCGACGTGGGGCCCCAGAAATATGCCGCCGCGTTCTCGACGATCACGGCGAAGCCGAGCGTGCTGACCAGCCAGCCGAAGCCAAAGCGGTTGAACGCGAGAATGGGGCGAACGGCGATCATGTAGGACAGGACGCCGACGACACAGGAGCACGCGAGCCCGATGACGATCGCAAGCCACGGCGCGTACCCGTGACCGGTAAGCTCGGCGGTGACCATCACCGTCACCATCATCAGCTGGCCCTGCGCAAAGTTGATGATGCGCGTGACGTAGAAGGTGATGGCAAGCGCCATTCCGATCAGCCCGTACACCGCCCCGATCGCGATGCCGCTCAGCAGAAACTGCAACACCCGTAATGCTCCTCCCCAGGCGCCGGCAGGCGTTGCATCCTGCCGGCAAGCCGCGTCTCCAGCGTCCGATAAGTCTAGACGATGCCAAGACAGCCGCTGATAAGCAATCATGCCCGGCGGCTAACGCACCTCGACATAACAGCTATGTTCGGCGGATCGAATGGTCGCCGTCGCGATGTTTTTCCCCACCGGAATTGTCGACCGGCGGCGTTCGGTTTTGCTGCATTGCCCACGAGCCTCCGCCGCGAACATCCGCGCGGGCCCGAGATCGAACGTTTCCGTGGCGTTTTCGCGTGGTGGCCGCCATCATCGCTTTGGCTACGTGGACCTGCTTGGTTCCGCGGTTTGCTGCACTGCGGGCCGACGTTGTCGTGAAGAGAAATCGCCGGGTTCATCGCGCCGGAGCACGCGTTGACAACATGGGAGCGATGCGGGAGCAGAATTGTGGCTCCAATCGGAGACATGATCCGGATCTTCCGCATGAAGGTCTGCTCGAGGGAGGAAATCCATGAAAATGAAAGTTTCAGGTGTCGCTCTGCTGGCCGCAGCGGCGCTGGCCGCCGGGGCCACGCAGGCGAACGCGGCGAGCGATATTTTGATCGGCCTCATCGCCGGCACGACGGGCGCCTATGGCTCGACCGGTGTGGCAACCGTGAACGGCGCGCAACTCGCCGTCGACAAGATCAACGCGGCAGGCGGCGTGCTCGGCAAGAAGCTCAAGCTCGACCCGCATAACGACAACGCCTCGGCGACCACGTCCGGTCAGCTGTTCGCCAAGCTGGTGAGCGATGGTGCGGTAGCGATCGCGGGTTCGCCGGATACCGGACCGACGACCGCCGAGCTCGCCATTCGCCACAAGATTCCGACGATTGGCGTCGTTGACGATGGTGGCTTGACGGTCAATCCGGACGGACCCGACGGTGCGCCGAACCCGTGGGTGTTCGACTTCGGCCTCAACACGTTCGCATGGGGTGCGAAGATCGGTGAATACGCGCTGAAGCACTGCCCGGATGGCCTCGCGGTTCTCCACGACCCGTCGACATACGGCATGGGCGGCCTCTACGGCATACAGCAGGTCTACAAGGCCGCGGGCCAGCAGATCAAACTCGATCACACCATCACGGAAAACTGGTCGACCGGTGCTACCGCGGGTCTGATGCCCGAGGTGAACGCGATCAAGGATGCCGGCATCAAGTGTGTCGACGTCTGGCTGACGCCTCAGGACCAGGCCGCGTTTGTTCAGGACCTCCAGTCCGTGGGCTACAAGGCGATTGTCTTCGGCAACGACGAGACCAACGCCGACGACACCTATTCGAAGCTCGCCGGCGACCTCGCCGACGGCACGATCTCGGCGACCTTGACGGCCGACTTCAAGCCCGGTCCCGAGCTGCAGGCGTTCCGGGACGAGTACAAGAAGAAGTTCAACGTGGACGCCACGCCGT
>CAYOUO010000276.1:0-3275 GCA_964407155.1 uncultured Hyphomicrobiales bacterium
CAGGAGACCGGCAAGCGCCCGACGGCGGCGCTCGACCGCAACCTCGCCTATCTCGGTCTGGTCGAGGTGCTCTACGGCTACCCGCTCGACGGCGTCGTGCTCACCACCGGCTGCGACAAGACGACGCCCGCCTGCATCATGGCCGCGGCCACCGTCGACATTCCGGCGATCGTGCTCTCCGGCGGCCCGATGCTGAACGGCTGGTTCAGGGGCGAGCGCACCGGCTCGGGCACCGTGGTGTGGAAGGCGCGCGAGCGGCTGGCGGCCGGCGAGATCAACTACAACGAGTTCATCGAGATCGTCGCCTCGTCGGCGCCCTCGGTCGGCCATTGCAACACCATGGGCACCGCCTCGACGATGAATGCGCTGGCCGAGGCTCTCGGCATGAGCCTGCCCGGCTGCGCCGCCATCCCCGGTCCTTACCGCGAGCGCGGGCAGATCGCCTACGACACCGGCAAGCGCGCCGTCGAAATGGTGTGGGAGGACCTGAAGCCGTCCGACATCCTTACGCGGGCCGCCTTTGAAAACGCGATCATCGTCAATTCCGCCATCGGCGGCTCGACCAACGCGCCCATCCACATCAACGCCATCGCCCGCCATGCCGGCGTCAAGCTCGACATCAAGGAGTGGGAGACGATCGGCCACAAGGTGCCGCTCCTGGTCAACATGCAGCCGGCCGGCAAGTACCTCGGCGAGGAGTTCCACCGCGCCGGCGGCGTGCCGGCCGTGGTCAACGAGCTGATGAAGGCCGGCCTCATCCGCGAGCAGGCGAAGACCGTCAACGGCAGGAGCATGGGCGACAACTGCCGCGGCAAGGAGAGCGGCGACCACGACGTGATCCGTCCCTTCGGCGAGCCGCTGGTCGAGAATGCCGGCTACATCGTGCTGCATGGCAACCTGTTCGATTCGGCGGTGATGAAGACGAGCGTCATCTCGCCCGAGTTCCGCCAGCGCTACCTCTCCAACCCGGCGAGCCCGAACGCCTTCGAGGGCAAGGCCGTGGTCTTCGACGGGCCGGAGGACTACCACCACAACATCGACGATCCGGCGCTCGGCATCGACGAGAACACGATGCTGTTCATCCGCGGCGTCGGCCCCATCGGCTATCCGGGCAGCGCCGAGGTGGTGAACATGCAGCCGCCGGCGGCGCTCATCAAGCGCGGCATCCACGCACTGCCCTGCATCGGCGACGGCCGCCAGTCGGGCACCACGGGCTCGCCCTCGATCCTCAACGCCTCGCCCGAGGCGGCGGCCGGCGGGGGGCTGGCGCTGCTCAAGAACGGCGATCGCGTGCGCATCGACCTCAACACCGGCGAGGCCAACATCCTCATTCCGGCGGACGAACTCGCCCGGCGGCGGGCGGACCTTGCCGGCCATGGCGGCTATCCCATCCCGAAGAACCAGACGCCGTGGCAGGAGATCCAGCGCGGCATGGTCGACCAGCTTTCCGAGGGCATGGTGCTGAAACCCGCCGGCAAGTACCAGCACGTCGCCAAGGCCATGGGAATCCCCCGCGACAATCACTGAGGCCGGGAGGGCCGCAGCCCTTGACCACGACGATCGGCAGCCGTCCGGATCTCCGGGAGAGCGGCGTCAGGGAGGCGGTCTCGGCGGCCAGCGCGGCGGTCATCGCCGCGCTTGCGATCGCGACCTGCTCCGCCGCGCCGGAGTTCATCTGGCAGGGCCTGAAGATCGTCGCGACGCATCTCACGTCGGCGACGCTGGTCTCCGCCATCCTGGTCGCCCTGCTCCTCGTCTTCTTCGTCGAGCCGATCCTCGAGCGGCTGCGCGGCTGGCTGAGCAACGCGCCCGAGACGGCGGAGGGTGCCCGGCACCATCTCGCCATCGCCGCCGCGATCGGTTTCTTCATCGCGCTGGTTTCGGTCGGCCTGCACGATGCCATGTCGACCTTCGCGGCCGGCGAAGGCGAAGCCCACAATGTCGGCCTCGAACGCGCCGTCACCGTCGCGGTCTCGTGGGGCGCCGTGCCCTTCGCCGTCGCGCTGGCGTGGCAGGCGTTCCCGCGGCGCGCGCTGGCGATCCTCTTCGGCATCGTGGCCGCCGCGTCGTCATTCGTCGCCGGCTGGTGCTACGACTGGGGCATCACCACCACGCTGACGACGGCCATCCCCTGCCTCTTCATCCAGGCGCTGGGCTACCGGCAGGCGCGCGCCATGGCCCATGACGCCAGCTTCGCGAGGCTCGCCCCCACCCTCGCCGCGGTCGCGATCGCCTGGCTGCTGTTCTCGCCGGCCTATGACGCCCTCCTCGACCTGCTGTCGAAGGGCACCTGGACGCCGCTCTACAGCGCGGCGGATTATTTCGTCGACGTGCGCTTCTACATCGGCTGGTTTATCGGCCTTTTGCTCACGCGCTGGCCGGCGGGACGTGCGCGGGAAGACCGCTGACGCCATCCGCCGGATCGCGCCGTCCGCCGCGCCCCATCACATTGTCCAGCCAGTCGAAGGCGACTTCATTGAACAGCGTCCGCGCGCCGGTCTCGCAGTGCGCCCCGGCGCCTTCGGCGGCGAGAAACCGGCGCCAGGTTTTCGGGCCGCCGAGCTTCTCGAACAGCTGCGGGCCGGTCGCGCCGATCTCGTCGTTTTCGGCACTGGCGATGAAGGCCGGGCACCGGATGTCGCCGGCGCGGCCGGCGGTGGAGTAATCGGCGGTGAGCTTGAGATATTGCAGCGGCGTCTCGACTCCGTGCACGTAGAGCCCGCGGCGAAGCGCCCAGCCGCGCGTCGGATGCTTCACCTGCCGATCGAGCAGCCGCGACAGCAGCGCCAGCACGAAGCGGTTGCCGTCCGGCAACTGTCGCCCGATGAAGGCCGGCATGCGCGTGCGCGCTTCCGCGAGCAGGTCGTACTGGCCGGGATCGGCGATCAGCGCGGCGAGCCCCTCCACGCCTGACGCCGCGCGCGGCGCGAGATAGCCGCCGAAACTGATGCCCATGAGCACGATCTTCACCGGATCGACCTCCGGCCGGCCCGCGAGATAGCCGCACAGCGGCCCGACCACGTTCTCCCAGTCCGGACGAAAGACCAGCCCCTGCTCGATGAGCGCACCGCCCTGCCCCGGCCCGTCGAACGTCACGACGTTGTAGCCGCGCGCCAGCGCCGCCGGTCCGCTGTAGAAAAATGACTCCTCGGCGGTGCTGTCGTAGCCGCCGTTGAGGATGATCGTCGGACGCCGGCCCTCGCCCGCCGCCGCATGGAAATAGCCGCGGAGCGTCGTGGCCTCGTACGGAAAGGCGATC
Source organism: uncultured Hyphomicrobiales bacterium (assembly GCA_964407155.1). GTDB lineage: Bacteria > Pseudomonadota > Alphaproteobacteria > Rhizobiales > Kaistiaceae > DASZQY01. The sequence continues at coordinate 3,260 of CAYOUO010000276.1, forward strand.
GCCTCGCCGAAGCCCG
>CAYOUO010000277.1:0-3291 GCA_964407155.1 uncultured Hyphomicrobiales bacterium
GTTCAACGACGGCAGCGGATTCGATGGCGTCGATGGCGTCCACACGCACATGACCAATTCGCGGCTGACCGACCCGGAGATCCTCGAGCTGCGCTATCCGGTCGTTCTGGAAGATTTCCACATCCGCGTAGGCTCCGGCGGCAAGGGCCGCTGGTCGGCGGGCGGGGGGACGGAGCGCACCATCCGCTTCCTGGAGGACATGGACTGCGCGATCCTGTCGTCCCATCGCAGCGTGCCACCGCACGGTCTCGGCGGTGGTGAAGCCGGTGCGCTTGGCAAGACAGAGGTGCGGCGCGCCGATGGACGTGTCGAGGTGCTCGGCGGAGCGGACCAGACGCGCGTGGCGCCCGGCGACGCGGTGATCGTGACGACGCCGACGGGCGGCGGGTATGGGCGGAGATAGCGCGGCTCGCTGTGAGGGAGCTACTCTCGCGCTGCGGATTCAGGCCCAGCCGGAGAGCACGACCTTGCCGATGGTGCGGCCGGTTTCGACGAGGCGGTGCGCCTCGCGCAGGTTGGCGGCGTTGATCGGCGACAGCGTCTTCTGCACCGTCGTGCGCATCTTTCCGGCCTCGACCAGGCCCGCGGCTTCGTCCAGCAGTTCGTGCTGGCGGATCATGTCCGGAGTCTGCAGACGCGGGCGCGCGAACATCAGCTCGAAGTGCAGCGCCGCGCATTTCATGCGCAACTTGGTCAGCGCCTCCTGATCGAAGCCGGCGGCGCCCTCGATGACGCCGATATGGCCCTGCGGCGCGACGACGTCGCAGACCTCGGCGGCGTGGCGATCGGTGCCGACGAACATGGTGACGATGTCCGGCACGAGGCCGAGCGCGGCAAGCTGCGGCGCCATGGGTCTGGAGTGATCGATGACGTGATGGGCGCCGAGGTCTTTCACCCACGCGACCGTCTCCGGGCGCGATGCGGTGGCGATGACGGTGAGGCCGGTGACGGCGCGGGCGATCTGGATGGCGGCGGAGCCGACGCCGCCGGCACCGCCGACGATGAGGAGGTTGCGCGTGTCGCTCATGTCGTGCGGCTTGACACCGATGCGATCGAACAGCAGTTCCCACGCGGTGATCGTGGTCAGCGGCAGGGCTGCCGCCTCGGCGAAGCTCAGCGTTTTCGGCTTGCGGCCGACGATGCGCTCATCGACGGCGTGGAACTCGCTGTCCGTGCCCGGGCGCGTGATCAGGCCGGCGTACCAGACCTCGTCGCCCGGCTTGAAAAGCGTGACCGCGCTGCCGACAGCCGCGACCGTACCGGTGCCGTCGAACCCCAGAACGCGCGGCGCGCCGCCCGGATCGGTGCCGGCACGGTTCTTGACGTCGACCGGATTGACGGAGACCGCTTCGACCTTGACCAGAAGATCGCGCGGGCCGGGGACGGGCTTGTCGATCTCGATGTCGATGAAGGCGTCGGCGGCGGAAACCGGACCGGCGTGGGGATAGGCGACGGCGCGCATGGCAAGGCTCCGCTACGTGTTGGCTGGCGGAATCTGGCGCGTCGGCAGCAGAAGGCAAGCGCGGCTCCGGCTAGTTGGCGCCGGCGTCCTCGATTTCCTGCGCGATGACGTCCGGTGGCGCTTCCGCCAGCAGGGGACCGGGCGCCGGACGCACGGAGCCCGTGGCGCGCCAGTCGAAGGGCTGCGGCTGGTTGTTCGCCATCATGCCGCTGTAGGGCGCGCGCACCGGCGCGGGACCATCCGGCCGCGGATTGCAGTAGCGCGACGTGCCTTCCTCGCCGTGGTGCGCAAGGTCGAGATGGAAGTGATCGTCGTGATATTTCGCGCCGGGACCGAGCGCTGTCTTGAAGCGCTCGCAGGCGGCGGAAAAAATCTCGCGCAGAAAGCCGCGCTCGCGTTCGTTGCCCATGTACCAGTCGTGCTTCACCGAGACGAGCGTGCCGTCCATCAGGCGGAAGCCGGAGATGTCGATGGCGTTGCCGAACGAATGCTCGGAAAGCTGCTTGCCCTGGATGTCGTCGACCGGGCGGCATGAATAGGCGCCGAAGTCGGTGACGGCGGCGACGGGCTCGCCGAACCAGGCGAGTGCGGCGGGCTGCACGGATTCGGTCAGCCAGCCTTCGACGGCGGTCGTCATCGGGCAGTTCATCATCGCGGACGGGGTGAGCGGCAGGGAGCCGCTCTCGAAGGCGGAGACCTTGATCGGAGCGTAGATGCCGCAGGCGCCGCCGCCGTTCAGCCTCGGCTCGGGCTGGTCGTACGCGGACAGCACGACGAGGCGCTGGCGCATGCAGGATTTCTCCTCGGCATCGCGCCACGGCGCGCGGCGCTCGTAGCCGAAGAACGATAGCGCGCAGCCGGTCAGCGCGACCGCCAGCAGAAGCAGCACCGACACATACGCAACGCGACGCATGGTCGTTCAAATGCGCCGGATTCTGTTAAGGAAGCGTCAAGTATGTGGTCGCGGGGATGTCACAGCGCGCCCCTCATTCCGGCGACGGCCGGAATCCGGCATCGCACCTCATCCGCCGTCCGGCGAAAGCCGGAACCTGCGCACAAATGCGTAACGTTCCCGCATCTTGCAGAACACGACGTTTAGTCCGGTTCCGCTTCCCCCGCGAAAGCGGGGGCCCAGGGTTGGCTGGTGACTGGCCACGGCTAAAATTCAGCTCATGCCGTTTTATGTCTATCTGCTGGCAAGCGGGCGGCTGGAATGATTTGTCGGCCCAGATTCCGTTCTAAACCCCGGCCCCTGGACCCCCGCTTTCGCGGGGGAAACGGGAAAGGGAATTCACACCAATCTAGCGGGGCGCTGCTTTTCGCGAGGCGCACGAGCGCATTGCTATTCGAACGGGACGGGGAGGGCGTCCTCGGAGGCGAGGTTGGAGAAGCGGGTGAGCTGGTCCTCGAAGTGGAGGCGCACCGTCCCGGTCGGTCCGTGGCGCTGCTTGCCGATGATGACCTCGGCGATGCCGTGGACCTGCTCCATCTCCCGCTGCCAGGTCTCGTATTCCATCGTGCCGGGCTTCGGCTCCTTGTTCTTCAGATAGTACTCGTCGCGATAGACGAAGAGGACGACGTCGGCGTCCTGCTCGATGGAGCCGGATTCGCGCAGGTCCGAGAGTTGCGGGCGCTTGTCGTCGCGGTTCTCGACCTGGCGGGACAGCTGCGAGAGGGCGACGACCGGGACGTTGAGCTCCTTCGCCAGCGCCTTCAGGTTGTTGGTGATCTCGGTGACTTCCTGCACGCGGTTGTCGGAGCCGCGGCGGGCCGAGCCGGTCATGAGCTGGATGTAATCGATGACGATCATGTCGAGGCCGCGCTGGCGC
>CAYOUO010000278.1:0-3001 GCA_964407155.1 uncultured Hyphomicrobiales bacterium
CATAGGGGAAATGATGCAACTCGCCGGTGCCGCGGGCGCCGCCGATGATCCCGATCGCCGACAGATTGACAAAGGCCCGGACGCGCGTCCGCACCGACTGATCGAGTACCTGGCGGAGCCCGGCGAACCCGGCCGAACCGGTGCTGCCCGCGTCGCACAAGGTCGTGACGCCGCTATGCGAGCAGAAATGGTCGGTATGCCCGCCCATGTCGTGCGCGTTGACAAAGACATGGGCGTGCATGTCGACGAGGCCGGGCGTCACGTAATGGCCCTTGGCGCTGATCGTCCGCCGCGCTTCGTTGCGCGGCAGGCTCGGCCCGACCGCGACGATCTTGCCGCCGGCGATGCCGACATCCATGCGCCCCTTGAGCCCGGCGGCCGGGTCGAGCACCTCGCCGTCGGTCAGCAGCAGATCGTATTGCATGGCGTGCCCCTCCCCCTTCCGGAGAGGGTAGACTATGCGAAGCCATCTCGCGCCGTCTCGGCCCTTTTCCGCTGGAGACGGTTCCGCCGCCCTCGGTTTCCCGTCATGGCGGCCAGGTGCAATCCAGCTACCCGCTTTGTGCGCGAACGGTCGGATTGTCCGGGTATGGCGATCGCCATACTCTCCGCGCCTTGCCCGAAGGGCGGGCACGGGAGGCGTGTTTGGACCAGACCGTCGCGGAACAGAGGCCGGCCGTCATCGTGCCGCATCGCGGTCTGGTGCTGTGCACCGCGCTGATCGCGACGTTTATGCCGGCGGTGGAAAGCTCGATCGTCGCGACGGCGATGCCGACGATCGTCGGCGACCTCGGCGGCTTCGATTTGTTCAGCTGGGTGTTTGCCGCTTATCTGCTGACCATGGCGGTGATGATCCCGATCTACGGCCGTCTCGCCGACATCTACGGCCGCAAGCGCGTCTTCTTTGTCGGCACCGGCATCTTCATGGTGGGGACCGCGCTGTGCGGCCTGGCGACCAGCATGCCGATGCTGATCCTGTTCCGCGCCGTACAAGGGCTCGGCGGCGGGGCGGTGCAGCCGATCGCGACGACGATCCTCGGCGATATCTATACCCCCGCCGAGCGCGCCCGTGTGCAGGGCTACAGCTCCAGCGTCTTCGGCATCTCGGCGATCATCGGTCCGGCGCTCGGCGCCTTTCTCGTGCAGCATGTGCACTGGTCGGTCGTGTTCTGGATCAACCTGCCCATCGGCGTGATCAGCATCGTGTTGTTTGCGCTGCTGCTGCCGGAGCGGGTCGAGCACCGCCCCCACCAGATCGATTACATCGGCGGGCTGCTGCTGGTGATCGGCGTCGGCGCGGTGCTGGCGGCGCTGATCCAGGCCGCTTCGCTCGGCCTGGCCGGCGCTGAAGGGCTCGCGCTGGTGGGCGTCGCGGCGCTCGTCCTCCTGGCGCTCTACGAACAGCGGTTGAAGGAGCCGCTGCTGCCGCTGGTGCTGTGGCGCCGGCGCGTCGTTCTGCTGTGCAATCTTGCCGGGCTCGGTGCGGCGGCGACGATGATGTCGGTGTCGGCGCTGCTGCCGACCTATGTGCAGGGCGTCATCGGCCGCGGCCCCGGGGTCGTCGGGGTGGTCGTCGGCGCGACCTCGGTGAGCTGGATGTTCGCCGCCTTTGCCGCCGGCCGGCTGATGATCCGCACCTCGTACCGGACCACGGCGGGCATCGGCGGCGCGTCGCTGGTCATCGGTACGCTGATGCTCACCGCGCTCGAACCGTCGAGCCCGCCGCTCTGGGCGACCCTGGCGGCGCTGGTGGTGGGGATCGGCATGGGGTTCTGCAACACGACCTTCCTGGTCGCGATCCAGGCCGATGTCGCGTTTCATCAGCGCGGCCTCGGCACCAGCTCGCAGATGTTCATGCGCATCATCGGCCAATCCATGGGCGCCGCCTCGTTCGGCGCGCTGGTCAATCTCGGCGTCGATCGGCTGTTGCCCGGCGCGGGCCACCTGGTAAACCGGATGCTGGAACCCGCGACGCGGGCGACGCTGGGCCCCGACCAGCTTGCGCAACTGGCGGGCGCGGTCGGTATTGCGGCGCATCATGCGTTTATGCTCGCGGTGGTTATCGCGGCTCTGACGCTGATCGCGGGGCTGGCGCTGCCGGCGAGACTGAGCCCCGTCCGCACCCCGGCTTAGCCGCTACGCGCCGGCGAGGGCCGCCTTGTAGGCGCGCACCGCCGCCTGCCAGCCCAGCTTCAGCGCATCGGCGGTCAGCTCGTGGCCGATCGAGGCTTCCGCCAGGTTGGGCATCGCCGCGACCAGCGCCGGCAGATTCTCCAGGTTGAGGTCGTGCCCGGCATTGACCACGAGCCCCCGTGCCGCCGCGCGGGCGGCCGTCGCGGCGCAGGCCGCGCGCATCGCCACGGGGTCGCCGTGCCTGAACGCGTCGGCATAGCCGCCGGTATAGATCTCGACCCCATCGGCGCCGGTCCCCCGCACGCGGTCGACGACCGACGGATCGGGGTCGATGAACAGGATCACCCGCGCACCGTGCTGCTTGAGCCGCGCCACCGCGGCGTTGACCCGCGGCGTGTCGCGATTGTCGAGCTTCCAGCCCTCTTCCGAGGTCAGCACCCCCGGCCCGTCGGGCACCAGGGTGCATTGCTCCGGCCGTACCGTCGCGCAAATCGAGAAGTAGCGCTCGTCGGGATAGCCTTCGATATTGAGCTCACAGGCCGGCCGCCAGCCCTGCATCAGCTCGGCTAAAGCGGAGACGTCGCTGCCGCGGATGTGCCGCTCGTCGGGCCGCGGATGCACCGTGATCCCTTGCGCCCCGGCCTCATAGGCGAGCCGGGCGAATTCGAGCAGGTCGGGCACCCCGGTCCGCCGCGAATTGCGTAAAAGCGCAATCTTGTTGAGGTTGACGCTGAGCCTGGCCATCCGCTGTACCCTCGTCTCGCAACGCCTCTATAATCGATCAAACGGTCGATGGAGGAAATGTCATGGCGGTCGTGCTGGGCACTGACGGGTATCGCTACGAGGTTCAGGACAACTGGGCGAAGCT
>CAYOUO010000279.1:0-10189 GCA_964407155.1 uncultured Hyphomicrobiales bacterium
GCGCCGGGCGTCAACGAGGAAGCCGATCGGCTTCAATAATTCCCGGGCGGGTCACTGGCCGGGAAGGACGCGTCGGACTCCTCGTCCTCCTTCGACCAGCCCTTGGGCGGATCGCGCATCGCCTTTGTTCCGGCGTCGCGCACCGGCGTGGCATCGTGGCTGGTCGCCTTCGCCTCTTTTGCATCGTAGGCGACCGGTCCGCGCGTTTCGGGAAACAGCTTGCCGACGAGTCTGCTCCACAGGTTGGTCACACTGGTCATTGGCCCGCTCTCCGCTTTCGACAGGATCAAGCCACTTGAGAATCCGGAACACCGGCGTCCGGTTCCAGAACGTCCGTGCCGACCTGTGATTGCCGTCGTCGAGCATGCGAGTGTTCGACGAATGTAAATTCGCGACAACGCCGGAACATTCGTGCAGCAGCCGCGATTGATAAGCCAGCGCGCGGAGAGGCGAACTCGCGCGTCATCCGGAGGCTTGGGGGAATGACATGGCGGCAGGCCGGAGGCATGTCGTCTCAAACTCAAGGAGTATTCAGCAATGGCGCGTCAGTCAGGAAGCAGTGCAGTGCGCGAACGTGACGAGGAAGGCCGGTTTATGAGTGACGATGACGACCGCCGCGGCGGACGTTCGTCCTCGCGCGGCCGAAGCATGGCGGCGCAGGGACGTGAGCGGGACGAAGAGGGACGGTTCACCAGCGACGACGACATGCGTGGTCGCCGTGACGGAAACCGTTCGCGGAGTTCCGGTGCTCAGATGCGGGATCGTGACGAAGAAGGCCGTTTCACCAGCGATGACGATCATCGCCGCGGCGGACGCGGCTATACGGCGTATCGCGACCGTGAGGAATATGGCCGCTATGCCGATCAGGACAACGACGAGGAGCGCCGCGGCCGCAGCCATGGCGGCTGGTTCGGCGATTCCGAGGGACATTCGCGGGCATCCGAGCGTGGCTGGGAAGAACGGCGTGGCGAAAGCTATGGTGGTTCGCGTGGGCGCGGGTCCGACGAAGGTTACGGCCGGGAGGGTTATGGCCGCTCGTCCAGTCGCGGACGCGATCGGGACGACGAACGCAGCAGCGGCGGCCGCAGCTGGTACGGTGATTCCCAAGGCCGTTCGCAGGCTTCGGAGCGCGGCTGGGAAGAGCGTCGCGGCGAAGGACGCAGCGGCAGTGGTTCGCGGAGCCGTTACGAAGACGATGACGACGGCCGCAGCGGTGGCCGTGGCCACGGCGGCTGGTTCGGTGACCCCGAGGGCCATTCGCAGGCCTCGGAGCGCGGTTGGGAAGGCCGCAGCCGTTCACGGTCCGACGATGACGACGATGACTATCGCGGCGGCGGACGCTCGCGTAGCGGGCGCTAGCAGCTAAGGTATTGCAACTTCATGGCGAGGCTCCTTCCCGTCAAGGACGGGGAGGGGCCTGGCTTGCTTTGTCGGGACGGCTCATCCACCAGATGATGGCGCCTGCGGGAATGGTCCAGGCGAGGCCAGTCACCGCGAAAAAGGCCGTCTGGATAATGATTCCGCTTTCCCGCAGATGTCCGCCGGCCAGCGCCATGATGAAGAGCGCATACAGCGGCACGAATACGACGAGAAGCGCCGTCGCGATCACCTTGCGGGCGGTTGTGGGCAGCGCCATGGGTTCTTCCGGCTGAGACCTTGGGTATGACATGCCGCATTTGCGCGGCTGGCCCTGCGGCTATATCGAAGCCGCAAGGAGTGCAAGCCCATGACTGCCCCGGACATGACCGCTGCGACGGGAACCGTGACGAAAGCGAAACCCGCCCGCCGGCCTGCGCGGAAGCTCGTGCGCGGCTGGCTGGTCATGGTCGCGCTCATGATCATGGCGATGGTCGTGGTCGGCGGGGCAACGCGGCTCACCCATTCCGGTCTCTCGATCACCAGCTGGAAGCCCATCCACGGCGTGATCCCGCCGTTGAATACCGAGCAGTGGCAGGAGGAGTTTTCCGCCTATCAGCAGATTCCGGAATACAAGGAGCTCAACCAGGGCATGACGCTGGCCGGCTTCCAGTCGATTTACTGGTGGGAATATGCCCACCGGCTGCTGGCGCGGGCGATCGGCGTGGTGGTGCTCCTGCCGCTTATCTTTTTCTGGGCGACGGGGCGGCTCGAGCCGGCACTGAAGCCACGCGTCGTGGTGTTGTTCCTGCTTGGCGCGCTGCAAGGCGCCGTCGGCTGGTGGATGGTATCGAGCGGCCTTGCCGTGCGCACCGACGTCAGCCAGTACCGGCTCGCAACGCACCTCACGCTCGCCTGCATCATTCTCGCCTATACGTGGTGGACGGTGCGCGGGCTCTCGACGCGAACGATCGCCTCGCGCGCTTCATTGCGGGCGGTGGCGCTCCTCATCGTCGCGATTGCATTCGTGCAGATTTTCCTCGGCGGACTGGTTGCCGGTCTCGACGCCGGCATGAGCTACAATACCTGGCCGCTGATGGACGGCACCATCGTGCCAAAGGGGCTGTTCCTCATGCAGCCGTGGTGGCGCAACCTGTTCGAGGCGCCGGCGACCGCGCAGTTCGATCACCGCATGGGCGCCTACACGCTCTGGATCGTGGTGCTGCTGCACGCCTGGCAGTGCCGCACCTATCCGCAGGCGCGTTCGGCATGGCTGCTCGCGGCGCTGGTGACGGCGCAGGCGATTCTCGGCATCTCGACGCTGCTCAACATGGTACCGCTGCCGCTCGCGCTCGCACACCAGTTCGGCGCGGTCGTGGTGCTGTCGGTGGCGGTGGTGCACCTCCGCGGGATGCTGCCGAGGTTGGCGTCCGGCGCAGAGGCGACTGCCAACGCAGCATCCGGTTCCTCCGCATAGCTACCGCTTTTAGAGCCTAACCCATCGTTAATCGGCGCGATCTACTTTCTGGATGCATCCGCAGGGTAGGCGATTGGCGAGGCGATCATGCGCACCAGACCCGTCCTGGTCACTCAGATATTCATTTGGGCATTGATCGCCGGCGGCGGCGTCATGTTTGGAACCGATATCGTCGAAATCCTGGGTGGTCGGCTCGTTCCCCCCTGGCATCTTGTTGCCGATTCAAGTCCGATTTTGATCGGTCTCATGGGAAGTATCTTCCTTCGCGAGATCAAAGATCTGAGGAAGACGATCGGAGAATTGAATCGTGCGCCACATGACGCCGGGATTTGACGTTCGAGCCCATCTAGTTCGTCACCCCGGCGAAGGCCGGGGTCCAGTTTTCATGTTCTTGAACATCGGCGAATGACTCTGGATTCCGGCTTTCGCCGGAATGACAGAGAAGGCGGAATGACGAAGTGGGCGCGAAAACTGCTCTGCGCTAGTTCAGTCCCGCCGCTTCCGGCAGGCCGAGCATCAGGTTGAGGTTCTGGACGGCCTGGCCGGACGCGCCCTTGCCGAGGTTGTCGAGCTTGGCGAGGAGCACCGCCTGCTGCTCCTGCGGATTGCCATAGACCGCGAGCCGCATGCGGTTCGTGTCGTTCAGACTCTCGGGCTCGGGATTACGCGCATCGAGCGAAGCGGCGTTGCCGATGGCAAGCGACTCGTCCAGCGGCATTACGTCGATGAAGTGCTCGCCGGCGTAGTGCTCGGCAAGCACGGCATGGAGCGCATTGAGCGTCGGCTTGCCGGGCATCGCCCAAAGTTGCAGCGGGATGGACACGAGCATGCCCTGCGCGAAGCGGCCGATGCTCGGAATGAACAACGGCCGGCCCTTCAGCGCCGAATGCACCTGAATTTCGGGGATGTGCTTCTGCACCACGCCCATCGCGTAGAGACGAAAGTTGTCCGTCGTCGCGCTAGGCGACTGCGGATCCTCGAATGCGGCGATCAGCGACTTGCCGCCGCCGGAGTAACCGGAGACGGCATTGATCGTGACCGGCCACTCGGCGGACACCAGCCCGCGAGCGATGAGCGGCCGGAGCAGGGCGATGGCGCCGGTGGCGTAGCAGCCCGGATTGGTGACGCGGCCGGCCTTGGCAACGGCACCGCGCTGGCCTGCATCCATCTCCGGGAAGCCATAGGTCCAGCCGGGCGCGACGCGATGCGCGCTCGATGCGTCGATGACGCGCGTGCGGTTGTTCTTGACGAGGCCGACGGCTTCCTTCGCCGCCTCGTCGGGCAGACACAGGATGACGGCATCGCTGTCGTTGATGATCTCGGCGCGCGCACCGGCGTCCTTGCGGCGCTCGGCAGCAATCGACACGAGCGCGATATCCGACCGGCCCTCCAGCCGCTGGCGGATCTGCAGGCCGGTGGTGCCGGCCTCGCCGTCGATGAATACTGTCGCTGTCACGTCAGTCTCCGTGGTCCGATAGTTTCGGTCAACCGCGTGCCTAGCCCAGCCGGCGTTCGGCGAGCAGGCCGATGTAGTACATCGCCACGGTCGCGGCGGCGATGGCTGTTATGTCGGCATGATCATAGGGCGGCGCCACCTCGACGACATCTCCGCCGACCAGCTTGAGCCCCCCGAGACGGCGGAGAACGGCCAGCGCCTCGCGGCTGGACAGGCCGCCGGCGACCGGCGTGCCCGTCCCCGGCGCGAAGGCCGGGTCGAGACAATCGATGTCGAACGTGAGGTAGGCCCGGGCATCGCCGACGCGCTCGACGATCTTCGTCGTGACGCCGTCGACACCGAGCATGTCGAGATCGCCCGCGCTGACGACCTCGATGCCGCACGTCTCCGGCGCTTCGGTGCGGATACCGATCTGGATTGAATGGGCGGGATCGATCAGTCCTTCGACCACAGCGCGTTTGACAAAGGTGCCGTGCGAGATCGTGCCCGGCTTGTCGGGCCAGGTGTCCTGATGCGCGTCGAACTGGATGAGTGCCAGCGGACCGTATTTCGCGGCATTTGCCTTCAGCAGTGCATAGGTGACGAAGTGGTCGCCGCCCAGCGTGAAAACCTGCGGGCCTGCCGCAAGGATCGCCGAGGCCTGCTCGACGATAGCATCGGTGAACTCGGCGGGCCGGCTGTAGTCGAACGTGGCATCGCCGTAGTCGACTACGGCGAGACGCGCGAACGGGTCGAGCTTGAACGGATATTGCGGATCGCCGTCGAAGATCGCCGAGGCGCGGCGGATCGCTGACGGCCCGAAGCGCGCGCCGGGCCGGTTGGTTGTCGCCTGGTCGAAGGGAATGCCCCAGACCACGAGATCGACGTTGTTGAGTTCACGGCTGTAACGCCGCCGCATGAAAGAGAGCGCGCCGCCGTAGGTCGGGTCGAGCGCGCCGCCTTTCAGCGGACCAAGGAAGGCGTTGTCGGTCTTTGGCCGGGTCGTCGGGTCGGTCATTCTCTTCGTCACCCCGCAAAGGCCGGGGTCCATCTTTTCAGCGATGATGCTCTACGAACGGGATACCGGCCTTCGCCGGCATGACCCGGGAATCCGATTGTACAACGAAAAAGGGCGGGCCTTGCGGCCCGCCCCGGACTTTCCGATCCGATATGCGCCGCTTTAGCGCTTCGAGAACTGGAACGAACGACGGGCCTTGGCGTGGCCGTACTTCTTGCGCTCCACCGTGCGTGAGTCACGGGTGAGGAAGCCGCCCTTCTTGAGGACGCCGCGCAGCTCGGGCTCGTAATAGGTGAGCGCCTTGGAGATGCCGTGACGGACGGCGCCGGCCTGACCGGAGAGGCCGCCGCCGGTGACGGTGGCGCGGATGTCGTACTGGCCGGCACGCGCCGCAGCGATGATCGGCTGCTGCACCAGCATCTGCAGGACCGGCCGCGCAAAGTAGGCGGTGAAGTCCTTCTCGTTCACGATGATGCGACCGCCGCCACGGCTCACCCACACGCGGGCCACAGCATCCTTGCGCTTGCCGGTGGCGTAGGCGCGGCCCTGCGCATCGAGCTTCTGGACGTGGACCGGCGCCGCCGGCACCTGGCCGGCGAGATCTTGGAGAGACTGCAAATCGGCCATCAGGCGGCCCTCTGGTTCTTGCGGCTCATGGCCGCGATATCGATGACTTCCGGCTGCTGGGCGGCGTGCGGATGCTCGCTGCCGGCATAGACGCGGAGATTTTTGAGCTGCTTACTGCCGAGCGGGCCTTCCGGCATCATGCGCTCGACGGCTTTCTCGAGAACGCGCTCCGGGAACTTGCCCTCGAGCACGGCGCGCGCGGTGCGCTCCTTGATGCCGCCGATATAGCCGGTGTGCCAGTAGTAGACCTTGTTCTGCCGCTTGCGGCCGGTGAGCACCACCTTGTCGGCGTTGATGACAACGACATTGTCGCCGCAATCGACGTGCGGGGTATAGCTCGGCAGATGCTTGCCGCGCAGGCGGCGAGCGATGATCGCAGCCAGACGGCCGACGACCAGACCCTCGGCGTCGATCAGAATCCACTTCTTCTGAACGTCCGCGGGCTTGATGCTGACAGTGGACATTGCGGAACTCGCCTTCCAAAGCAAAGGCGGCGCGAGGGCGCCGCCGGTCGGCGAGCGTGATAGGCGAAGCGATGAGCCTCGTCAAGCAATTGTCTGCAGCAAAACAGGCAGAAATCCGCGATTTTCGTGTGCGGTATTATGATACCGCATGGAAATCGCCGGGTTCGGCCAAGACGAAAGGGGCGGCCTGTTGAAGAGGCCGCCCCTTTTAGATGCAAGCCCGGCTGGTCAGAACTTGTAGTTCAGGCCGACGGTCAGGAGATGGGCGCTGAGATCGGCGCGAGTTCCCGTGCCAGGGCCTGGAATGTCGTACGTGGCCTTGCCGAGATCGACGTAGTCGTACTCGCCGCGCACCGACCAGTGGTGGCTCATGGCATACTCGAGGCCGGCACCGATGATGAATCCGTTGTGCGAGTTGCTGTCCTTGCCGTCGAATGCGCCGGATTCAACGCGGGTCCCGTTGCTGAAGGCCCAGCCGCCGGTGATGTACGGCATCCACTGACCCGCGGCATAGCCCAACCGGCCCTTGATCGCGCCGATCGACCCGAACCGCTGCGTGATCGTGACTGGACCACCGCCGGCTCCGTTACTCGAAACTGAATCCGACAGGCCGCCGCCGAGCCAGTCGCCTTCGATGCCGAGCACGAGGTTGTTCGCCGTCTGCCAGTTGTAGCCGATCTGCGCGCCGTATAATCCGCCCGACGGATTCGTGTTGCTCGCGGTGGCGCCGCTTCCGATGAATGCAGCATTCGAGTGGCCAAAGCCGTAGCCGCCCTGCACGCCGACATAAAAGCCGGTCCAGTTGAGAATGGGCGCGCTGCCCGGAATGGGCTGGTACGGTGCCGGCGCAACGGGTTGCGACAAATCTGCGGCAGAAGCCGGTCCTGCCACCATCATTCCAATCACGAGCGGAACAGCGGCCGCCCCAAACCACACATACTTCTTCATATCTTCAACTCCAGAGTGTTCCGCTCACCCACGCCCGCAACGCACAAACAGTTGTTCTCAGCACAAGTTCCAGAAAAGGCATCCAAATCGCGGCAAACGAATGGCATGTTGTGAAATCGCAACGGCCGACGATGTGTGGTTGCACGATGGAAGCAACACGCTACCTTTCGCGCCATGGCTGATCGTCTCGCCACCTATCGCGCCAAGCGCGACTTCGGAAAGACCAGCGAGCCTGCGGGCCAGGAAGGCCGCGTGCATGGTGGCGGCGGTCGCTACCTCATCCAGAAACACGACGCGACGCGGCTGCACTTCGACTTCCGGCTCGAGCATGACGGCGTGCTTCTGTCATGGGCCGTGACGCGCGGACCGAGCTTCGATCCCGCGGACAAGCGGCTCGCCGTCCACGTCGAGGATCATCCGCTCGCGTACGGCGACTTCGAAGGCACGATCCCGAAGGACAGCTACGGCGGCGGTACGGTCATGCTGTGGGACGAGGGGACGTGGGAGCCGGTGGGCGACGCCGATGCCGGGCTGGCGAAGGGCGACTTCAAGTTCATCCTCCACGGCGCGCGGCTGAAGGGCAAATGGGTACTCGTGCGCATGAAGCCGCAGCGAGGCGAGCGCTCGAAACATGAGAACTGGCTGCTCATCAAGGAGCGCGACGAGTTCTCTGGTCCCGAGAAGAAGCCGATCATCGAGCGCGCTCTGACCAGCGTGCGCAGCGGCCGCACGATGGAAGAAATCGCATCCGGCAACGTCGCCTGGGAAAAGGGCTTGCGGTTCCGCGATGCCAGTGGCGACGACAAGCCGGCGAAGCGCGCCCCGCGGCCGAGCGGTGCCAGGGGACGCCTGCCGGCGCCGAAATTCGTTCCGCCGCAACGCGCCACGCTCGTCGAAGCACCGCCGGCCGGTGCCGACTGGCTGCACGAAATCAAGTTTGACGGCTACCGGCTGGAAGCGGCGGTCGGTGCCGCGGGCGTAAAACTCTACACGCGCACCGGTCTCGACTGGACGGAAAAGTTCGGCGACATCGTGCAGCCGCTGGCCGATCTGCCGTGCCGCTCGGCACTCATCGACGGCGAAGCGGTCGTACTCGACGGCAACGGCAAGAGCGATTTTGGCAAGCTGCAGGTGGCGATCGCCGAGGGCGGAGGCCACGGCATCGTCTACTACGCGTTCGACCTGCTCGCACTTGATGGGGAGGACCTCCGCAAGCTGCCGCTGATCGAGCGCAAATCGCGTCTGGCAAAGCTGTTCAGCGACCAGCCCGAGGCGGGCCCGCTGTTCTTTTCCGATCACGTCGTCGGGCATGGCGCTGAGACCTTCGAGCACGCGCGTGAGATGAAGCTCGAGGGGATCGTGTCGAAGCGCGCCGACGCTCCCTACCGCACCGGCCGCACCAGGAGCTGGCTGAAGAGCAAGGCCAACTCCGGACAGGAATTCATCATCATCGGCTGGCAACCGTCGACGGTGAAGGGCCGGCCGTTCTCGTCGCTGCTCGTCGCGACTCGCGACGAAGACAAGCTGACTTACCGCGGCAAGGTCGGAACCGGATATGGCGAGCGCGAATTGAAGGCGGTGTGGGCCGAACTCGCGAAGCGCGCCGTGAAATCGCCACGTGCTCCGGACGTGCCGCGCGCGATCGCCCGCAAATCGAAATTCGTGGAGCCGGACCTCGTTGCTGAAATCGAGTTCCGCGGATGGACGGAAGAAGGTTACGTGCGGCAGGGCGCGTTCAAGGGACTGCGGCTGGACAAGCCGGCGAAAACGGTGGTGCGCGAAGTGGCCGATCTTCCCCCACGCGCGCAACGCGCTCCTTCCGTCGTGAGCGTGGACAGCGATCGCGACACCGGCACACTCACCATCGACGGGGTGCGTGTCACTCATCCCGACAAGGTGATTTTCGCACCCCAGCACATCACCAAGCGCGGGCTCATCGACTATTACCGCGCGGTGGCCCCACTGATGCTGCCGCACGTGGTCAACCGGCCATTGTCGGTGGTGCGCTGTCCGGATGGCGCCGGCGGCGACTGCTTCTTCCAGAAGCACGCCTCGGCCGGCTTTCCAGCGGCGTTCAAATCGGTGTCGATCAAGGAAAAAGAGGCCAAGGGCGAATACCTTACCATCGTCGACGAAAAGGGACTGATCGCCGCCGTCCAGATGGGCGTGCTCGAGCTCCACATCTGGGGTGCGCACAATGCGACGCTGGAGAAGCCCGACCGCGTGGTGTTCGACTTCGACCCCGACGAGGCGGTCAGCTTTGATCAGGTCAAGGCAGCAGCCAAGGACATGCGCGACCGGCTCGCCGCACTCGGACTCACGTCGTTCGCGATGACGACGGGTGGCAAGGGCATCCACGTCGTGCTGCCGCTGACGCCGCATCACGGGTGGGACGATGTGAAGGCTTTCGCCGAGGCGATGGCGCGGACGCTGACCGACGAAGCTCCGGAACTCTATCTGGCGGAAATGTCGAAGGTGCGGCGGAAGGGAAAAATCTTCGTCGACTACCTGCGCAACGGCCGAGGCGCCACGGCGATTGCGCCGTACTCCACGCGCGCGCGCGCCGGGGCGCCCGTAGCGTGGCCAGTCACGTGGCGCGAGCTGGCTAAGCTTCCCAGCGCGCATGAGGTCTCGGTCGAGACGGCCGCGGCAGTCCTGATGAAGCGGAAGGCCGATCCGTGGGCGGAGTATTTCGACGTCAAACAGGTTCTTCCTCTCGACAAACTGAGCAAGTGATAAGCCGGCTAAATAATATTCGAGGAAGTAAAAACGACCGGCCGACGAATTCGACTGTCGAATTCATGCGCGCGAACCTGTATAGTTAATGGGTTGTTATGGCGTACAGGAGGTTTCGGTCATGGAAG
>CAYOUO010000280.1:0-3019 GCA_964407155.1 uncultured Hyphomicrobiales bacterium
TCGATCTTGTCGTCGACGATGAGTTGCTTGGCCACTTCGGCAGCGCGGTTGGGGTCGGACTGGCTGTCCTTCAGCACGACTTCGATGTCGAAAGTGCCACCCGCGCCTTTCACGCCGTCCTTAACCGCATCCGCAAAAAGCTTCATATTGAAATCATCAGAGACGGCAAAACCGGCCAGCGGTCCCGTGCTCGGCGTCACGTAGCCCAGTTTGAACTTCTTGTTGGCCGCCTTCACTGCCGGCGCAAAAACCGGTCCGGCTGCCAGCGCCGCGCCAAAAGCGGCTGAACTCTTCAGAAATGTGCGGCGGCTCGGCCGCGCGCGCACGACGTCTCCCATGAGCTTCCTCCCACTCGTTTCGTTTCAGTCGCCGCGGGACCTCTCGTCCCGAGGCGATCGTCTTCCAAATACTTGACGGAACCGCAGCCCCGCGATCTATGTTCGAATATCGAACCGGAGTTCGTTATCCGGTAATCTTCAGTGAGGATCGCTAGAGTGTCAACGGTAATCCGCAATGCGGTAGTAGCCGGTCCGCAACGCGATACACTGCGGGATCGTCCGCCGTTTGCGGTCTCTCGCGGCCGTGATCCGAAGGAATTTCTGGGCGCGCTGGCCAAGGGCCTGGCGGTTCTCTCCGCGTTCGGCCCGGCTCGGCCCTCGATGAGCCTGACCGATGCTGCGGCGGTTGCCGGCCTCTCGCGCGCAGCGGCGCGTCGGGTGCTGCTGACGCTCTGCGAACTGGGCTATGTCGACCAGAAGGGCAGGGACTTCACCCTTTCTCCGCGCATCCTCGATCTCGGATTCTCCTATCTCGCCATTCTGTCCTGGGTTGAGCGCGTCGAGCCTCTCTTGAAAGAACTCAGTGCCGAATTTCAGGAGGTTGCAACCGCAGCGACTCTTCATGGCGTCGAAGCTGTGGTCGTGGCGCATAGTCCGGCGCCGGCCTGGATCATGTCGTCCTCGATGTCCGTGGGAACGCGCTTTCCCGCATTTCATTCCGCGCTCGGCCGCATTCAGCTCGGCTATCTCGACGAGCCGGAAATCTGGCGTCGCGTGCATCAGGCGCGCATCGAACCCTACACGCCAAGCACGATCGTCGACTTCGGCGCGCTGGTGGAGAGAGTGAAGGCCGACCGCGAGCAAGGCTTTTCGCTCGTCGATGAAGAGCTTGAGAAGGGGCTGCGGGCGCTGGCCGTTCCGCTTGTGTCTCACAGCGGTCACCTTGTCGGCGCGATTAATCTGTCGTCGCATACCGCACGCACGACCCGCAACGAGCTTCGTGACCGTCATCTACCGCGCCTGAAAGCCGTCGCCGCCGCTATTTCAAGCTTTATCGTCTGAGCCAACATGCCCGGCCTTGTCATCAGGGCCCGGATTTTCTATCGTGTTCGAAAATCGCACAGCAGTTCGATTATCGAACAATTTGGGAGGTGAGTAGCGTATGGACGCCAAGGTGCGAGAAGATGCGGCTGCCTTTGCCAAGCGTCCTGATACGATCGGCAGCCTGAGTTCGGCGCGTCCGCAGAACGGTACGGAATATCTCGAGTCGCTCGATGACGGCCGCGAGGTCTACATCTACGGCGAGCGCGTCAAGAGCGTCACCGAGCATCCCGCATTCCGTAATACCGCCCGCATGACCGCGCGCCTCTATGACGCGCTCTTCGACCCGAAGCATAAAGACAAGATTCTGGTGCCGACCGACACCGGAAACGGCGGCCTCACGCACGCGTACTTCAAGGCACCCAAGTCGGCGGACGATCTGATCAAGGGCCGCAACGCTATCGCTGAATGGGCCCGGATAACCTACGGCTGGATCGGTCGCGCGCCCGATTACAAGGCGTCGTTTCTTGCCACGCTCGGTGCCAACGCGCAGTTCTACGATCCTTACGTCGACAACGCCCGACGCTGGTACAAGTACAGCCAGGAGCGCGTGCCCTTCGTAAACCACGCGATCATTCACCCGCCGGTCGATCGCGACCGCCCGCCAAACGAAGTTTCCGACGTCGTCTGTCACGTCGAAAAGGAAACTGATGCCGGGATCATCGTTTCCGGAGCGAAGGTTGTCGCCACCGGCTCGGTGCTGACCAACTACACGTTCGTTGCGCACCACGGCCTCATCCCGGTTCAGGACAAGAACTTCGCGGTCGTGTTCATGATCCCGACGAACGCGCCCGGCGTGAAATTCATCTGCCGCACGTCGTACGAAATGACCGCCACCGTCATGGGCAGCCCCTTCGATTATCCGCTGTCCTCGCGGCTCGACGAGAACGACGCGGTGTTCATCATGGACAAGGTTCTCGTCCCCTGGGAAAACGTCTTTGTTTATGCCGACCTCGAAAAGGCCAACAACTTTTTCCCCCGCACCGGCTTCCTGCCGCGCTTCGTCGTGCATGGCTGCACGCGCCTGGCGGTCAAGCTCGACTTCATCGCCGGCCTGCTGCTGAAGGCAGTGGAAGCTTCCGGCACGAAGGACTACCGCGGTGTTCAGGCGAACGTCGGCGAGGTGATCGCGTGGCGCAATCTTTTCTGGGGTTTGTCGGATGCGATGGTGCGCGATCCGAAGCCCTGGATCGGTGGGTACGTGCTGCCCAACATGGATCCGGGCAACGCCTACCAGATCATCGCCACCATGGCCTACACGAAGGTGAAGTACCTCATCGAGCAGACCGTCGCGTCCGGCCTCATTTATCTCAACAGCCACGCGCGTGACTTCAAGAATGAGGACATGCGTCCTTATCTCGACCGCTTTCTGCGGGGCTCGAACGGTTACTAGGCCGAGGAGCGCGTCAAGCTGATGAAGCTGCTCTGGGTTTCGGTGGCGACTGAGTTCGGCGGCCGTCACGAGCTCTACGAGATCAACTACGGCGGCTCGACCGAGGAAATCCGGCGCTACTGCCTGTTCGGCGCGATGGCGTCGGGCAACGCCGACCGCTTCAAGGGCTTCGCCGAACAGTGCATGGCGGAGTACGACCTGGACGGCTGGAAGGTGCCCGATCTCACCGATCCGGGCGAGCTCAGCT
>CAYOUO010000281.1:0-3051 GCA_964407155.1 uncultured Hyphomicrobiales bacterium
CAGATGCCAGATCCAGGTGCCGAACTGCTCCCAGATCGGCAGGTCGAGACCGAGCGCGGCGCGGATCCGGGCGATGTCGGCGTCGGTGGCGTTGTCTCCCGCGATGATCGCGGCCGGGTCGCCGGGGCTCAAATGCAGCAATGCGAAGACGAAAACCGCCACAATCGCCATGACGGGGATCGTCGCCAGGATGCGTCGCACGATGTAGCCCAACATCCTCCGCCCTGTCGCAAGACTCGTGCCGCGTCCGTCTCCGCCAAGCCTGGCGTTCTTCGCAGGAAGGGACGATTCCGGACCGGCCCGGGCGGCTTCGCCCAGCGCTGCGCCCGGCGCCGAGGAACAAACGACGCCACGACGGACGCCGCCGTCCGCGCCGTTTCGCCGGGCTTGTTCATAGGTTCCGGGCTCGCTGCGGCGATCTCCGAAACGGAGAAAGAGGTCAGGCCTTCAGCAGCGCATCCATGATGCGTTCGCGGCTCAAGGGCAGGTCGTGAAGCCGTGTCCCAAGCGCGTGGGCGACGGCGTTGCCGATCGCCGCGACGGTCGGCCCGCCGCTCGCCTCGCCGATGCCGAGCGGCGGCAGATCGGCGGCGGCGCCGACAAGCTCGCAAAACACTTCCGGCACTTCGCTGAAACGCACCACCGGGTAGCTTTCCCAGTCGCGCGAGCTGATCCCCGCGTTGTCGAGCCGCACGCCCTCCTTCAATGCCCAGCTGATGCCCTGGATGATGCCGCCTTCGAGCTGGTTGAGCGCGCCGTCCGGGTTGATGATCAGCCCGCCGTCGGCGGCGCACCAGATGCGGCTCACGCGCACCGATTCGTCGACCTCGACCTCGGCCACGACGGCGCAATAGGCGGCGCGGTTCTTGTACATCGCAAAGCCGAACCCGCGGCCCTTGCCGGTGCCGACCGGCAATCCCGGCCGCCACTCCGCCATCTGCGCGACATGCGTGACGACGGCCTTGGCGCGCGGATCGTCGAGCACCGACAGCCGGTAGTCGACCGGGTCTATGCCGGCGCGCTCGGCGAGCTCGTCCATCGCCGACTCGATCGCGAAGACATTGATCGTCGCGCCGAGACCGCGCAGCGACGAGGTGCGCACCGGCGTCTCGGCGACAAGGTGATGCACGATGCGCTTTGCCGCAAAGGCGTAGAGCGGCTCGCCGTTGCGCGTGCCGCCGCCGCCGTTGGATTCCGGCGGGTCGACGGGTGGCGGCGCCGGCGGCGGATCGGGCAGCGCTTCGGCGGCCAGCAGATTGCCGCCGCCGCCCGGCCGGCTCGAATGCCGGCCGCTCCAGATTTCCGTGGTCCAGTCGACCGGCCGGCCTTGCCCGTCGAGGAGTGCGCGCACGGTGGTCAGCATCGCCGGGCTGACCGGCTCGAAGCCGAATTCCTCCTCGCGCCGCCAGCGCACGCGAACCGGCACGCCCGGCCGCCGCATCGCGATGACCGCCGCGTCGGCGGCCGCGTCATCCGCGCCGTTATGGCCGTAGCAGCCGGGACCCTGCGCGTGCTTGACCGAGATATGCGCCGGATCGAGCTTCAGCATGCGGGCCAGCGCCGCCTTCAACGGATAGACGCCCTGGGTATGCGACCACACCGTCAGGTGGCCGTCCTGGTAGCAGGCCAATGCGCTCGACGGCCCGACCGAGGCGTGGGCGATATGCATGCGCGTAAAGCTGGCCTCGTACCGCGCCTGGCCCGGCGGCGGGTCGACCGGCTCGGGGCCGAGATTGCGGTCGATCGACGGCTGCTGCAGCAGCCAGCGCGCCTCTTCCTGGCCGGGATTGATCGGGTCGAGCCCGTCCCACGACACGTGACCCGGCGCGACCGCCGCCGCGGCGTCGACGAGGCTCTCGTCCGCCCCGAGGACCGCGACGAAATTGCCGTCGCGCAGAATCTCGACCTGCCCCTTGCCGGCGCGGCGGATCGCCGCCTCGTCGATCGCCGCGACCGTCGCGGTGCGGCGCGGCTGCCGCACGACGCGGGCATGCACCATGCCGTCCATCGCCATGTCGTGCATGAAAGCCGGCGCGCCGAACACCTTGCCGGCGAGGTCGACGCGCGGTGCATTCTGTCCGATCGCGCTGTGCCCATCCGATTTGGGTCTGGCGCCGGCCGTCGCCGAACGCGACAGGTCGACCGCCGCGGCGAGCGACCAATAATCCTGTCCGGTCGGTGCGCCGCCGCACAGAACCGCACCGTCACGGACCGACAGCCGGCTCGCCGGCAGGCCGAGCCGCACCGCGGCCGCCCGAAGCAGCAAGCCGCGCACCTCGGCACAGGCGAGGCGCAGCGCCGCGCCGCCGTACTGCATCGACTGGCTGCCGGCGGTATAGCCCTCGTTCGGCGTGAGATCGGTGTCGCCGGTCTGCAAATCGATGCGCGCCGGCGCCACATCCAGCTCGTCGGCGGCGATCTGCAGCATTGCGGTGAGCACGCCCTGGCCGATCTCGACCCGGCCGGTCGAGACGGTGACCCGGCCGGGCGCGGTGAACTTGACCCACTGGTCGAGCCGCGGGTTGGTTTGCAGCAGCGGCGGGATCATCACGTCGTTCATTGCCCGGCTCCGGAGGCGGCACCCGCGCGCACGGCCGCGGCGGCGCGTTCGACCGCCTTCAGGATGCGGATATGGCTGCCGCAGCGGCAGATATTGTCGTCGAGCGCCGCGGCGATCTCGCGCCGTGTCGGCGCGGGGTTGCGGTCGAGCAGCGCCTTCGCCGAAATCAGGATGCCCGGGAGGCAATAGCCGCATTGCCCCGCCTGCTCGTCGAGAAACGCCGTTTGCAGCGGGTGGGGCGCGTCGGGCGTGTCGAGCCCTTCGATCGTCAGCACCGCTTTGCCGGCGACCATCGACAGCGCCTTGCCGCAGGATTTCGCCGTCGCGCCGTCGATCAGCACCATGCAGCAGCCGCATTGTTCGAGACCGCAGCCAAATTTGGTGCCTTTAAGCCCGAGATGGTTGCGCAGCACGTCGAGCAGCGGCGTATCAGGCTCCGCATTCACCGGCATCGCCGCGCCGTTGACCGTCAGGGTGTAGGTTTCCATGCG
>CAYOUO010000282.1:0-3933 GCA_964407155.1 uncultured Hyphomicrobiales bacterium
TCCGCCGCGACCGCTGGAGCGCCTGCCCGGTGCGACGCGGCGCGTGCTCACCACGATCCAGGTCCGCACCCGCCGCGCCAAGCGCGCGCTCGCCGCGCGCGGCATGACCGAGGCGGTGACATGGTCCTTCATCGGCCACGACGCGGCCGAAGCCTTCGGCGGCGGCGACCGCGCGCTGGTGCTCGCCAACCCGATCGCCGCCGACATGAGCGACATGCGGCCGAGCCTGCTGCCCGGCCTCATCGCTGCGGCCCGCCGCAACGCCGGCCGCGGCTTCGGCGATCTCGCGCTGTTCGAGGTCGGCCAAGTCTACTACGGCGACCGCCCGGAGGATCAGTTCACCGCGGCGACCGGCATTCGTCGCGGCACCGCGACCGCCGCCGGCTCCGGCCGCCACTGGTCGGGTGCCGCGGCAACGGTGTCGGCATTCGACGCCAAGGCGGACGCGCTGGCGCTGCTCGACGGGCTTGGTCTGGCGACCGACAGGGTGCAGATCACCACCGACGCGCCGGCCTGGTATCATCCCGGCCGCTCGGGCGTCATCCGGCAGGGGCCGAAGACCGTGATCGCGACCTTCGGCGAGTTTCATCCCCACGTGCTGGAGCGGCTCGACGTCGGCGGCCCGCTGGCCGGCTTCGAGATCATCCTCGAGGCGATCCCCGAGCCGAAGCAGCGCGCCACCCGCACCAAGCCGCCGCTTGCACTCTCCGACTTCCAGCAGGTGAAGCGCGACTTCGCCTTCGTCGTCGAGCGCACGGTCACCGCCGCGAAGATCATCCGCGCCGCCGAAAGCGCGGATCGCAAGCTGATCGATCAGGTGTCGGTGTTCGACGTGTTCGAGAGCGAGACGCTCGGCGAGAACCGCAAGTCGGTCGCCATCGAGGTGACGCTGCAGCCGGCCGACCACACGATGACCGACGAGGAGATCGAGGCGGTCGCGGCGAAGGTCGTCGCCGAGGTCGAGAAGGCAACGGGCGGCACGCTGCGAACGTGAGCCGCGCACCGGCCGCTCCGGGTTACAGCATCGAGGGCCACGCCATCGTCTCCGCCGACGACCGCATCGCCGGCGCCGACGGACTGACGCCACCTTCCCTGAACAATCCGGCCGACTGGGCGCGCTTTCAGGCAGCGCTGGACGACGCCGTGCTCGTCGTGCTCGGCCGTCTCAGCCACGCGGCAAACCCCAACCGCAGGCGCCGTCCGCGTCTGGTCGTCTCGTCGGCGAGCGCGGGCGTCGAGCGCCGCCCCGACGCGTGGTGGTGGAATCCGGAAAGCGCGTCTCTCGCCGCTGCGCTCGCTGCGGCAGCGCCCGGCGGTGGCACTGTCGCCGTTCCCGGCGGACATCTGGTCTTCGATCTGTTTCTCGGGCTCGGCTTCGACGCGTTCCATCTTTCCCGCGCGACGCAGGTGGTGCTGCCGGATGGCATCCCGATCTTTTCGGAGCTGACGAAGAGCAGGACGGCGGACGACGTGCTTGCGGCCCGCGATATGACGCCCGGTCCAACGACAATGCTCGATCCCGAAGCCGGCGTAGCGCTCACGACCTGGCGGCGCTGACGCCGTGCTCACCAAGCTGTGATGTTGGCGAGGTTGCCCGCGAGCACCCGCTTCCCATGTTCCCGCGTTCCTTCATTCACAAAGGACGGGAACCATCCGGCATGTCAGTTACCTCGACGAAACACCTCGCGCCCTGGCGGCCACAGTTGCTGTCGATCCTGCGTATCATGACGGCGCTGCTCTTCCTTGAGCATGCCACCATAAAGCTGTTCGGCTTCCCCGCCTCGCAGATGCCGGTCGCGGCTGCTTTCAGCGGCACGTGGTGGATCGGCGTGCTCGAACTTGTCGGAGCCGTATTGCTGGTCATCGGATTGTTCACGCGGATCGCGGCCTTTATTCTCTCGGGCGAGATGGCCGTCGCCTATTTCTATGCGCACGCGCCGAAGAGCTTCTTCCCGGCGCAGAACGGCGGCGAGGCCGCCATCCTGTTCTGCTTCATCTTCCTTTACATCGCAGCGGCCGGCCCTGGCGCCTGGGCGATCGGCAGCCGTCGCTCGGTCTGAGGGATCTCCGCCAAGCCGGAGCAATGTCCTTCTCCGCTTCCCCCGCGAAAGTGGGGGCCCAGGGAATGACATGGAGACCCACCCCAAAGTCAGTGCATCAACCTTGAGCGGTTGCGGACATCAATGAAACCTCTCGCCGCGCTCCAGCTGCGCGAGGATCTGGTCCATTCGCCTGGCGCGTGTCTCGGCCTTCTTCGCCATGTGAAGGCGATAGTAGATTGAATAGAGGTTCTTGCGGTCGAGGGTGAGGAAGAACGCTTTCGCCTTCGGCGTTGCATCCAGGGCATCGAGAAAGTCCTGCGGGATCGTCATCGCCGCTGAGCCGCCATAGGCTTTCTCCCAGCGGCCGTCCGCTTTCGCGGCCTCAACCTGCGCCAGGCCGGCCGCACTCATCCGGCCTTCCGCGATCAGCGCCGTCGCATGAGAGCAGTTTTTGGCCGACCAGCCGGATTTCGACTTCCTTGGCGACAGCCGTTGCAGGAACGACTCGCCGTCGAGCGGCTTCTTCTGCCCATCGATCCACCCGAAGCGGATCGCCTCCACGACACAGTCGGTCCACGTGACCGAAGGCCTGCCCGTGCCCGCCTTGAATATCCTCACCCAGAGCTCGGTCGCGGATTGATGGTGCTTCGCAAGCCAGTTGCCAAGCTCGGCAGCGTTCCGAAACGCCAGTGGGGTATCGCGTGCGCCACCCATGCCCAACCCTGCCCGTCGTGAAGCACATTGAAGGCCCGCGTGATTGAGCCTGCATCTAGTGAGCGGATTCCCAGTTGTCGCCGGCCTTGGCATCGACCTTGAGCGGCACCGACAGCTGAACCGCGGGCAACGCCGCCGCTTCCATGACGCCGGCGATCACCGGCATGGCGCGCGCCACCTCGCTCTCCGGCGCCTCGAAGACGAGCTCGTCGTGCACCTGCAGCAGCATGTGCGCGGTGAGTTTCCTTTTCGCCAGTGCCTCTTCCATGCGCATCATCGCGCGGCGGATGATGTCGGCTGCCGTGCCTTGTATGGGCGCGTTGATCGAGGCCCGTTCGACGAAGGCGCGCTCCGACGGGTTCGACGACTTCGCCTGCGGAAAGTGAATCTTGCGGCCGAACAGCGTGGACACGTAGCCGTCGGCCTTCACCTGCTGGCGCATGCGGTCCATGTAGCCGCGGATGCCGGGGAAGCGCTCGAAGTAGCGCTTGATGTAAGCGCCAGCGTCCTCGCGCGGAATGCCGAGCTGGTTGGCGAGGCCGAACGCCGAGATGCCGTAGATGATGCCGAAGTTGATCGCCTTGGCGCGGCGGCGCACCTCGGCGGGCATGCCGGCGACCGGCACGCCGAACATCTCGCTTGCCGTCATCGCGTGAATGTCGAGGCCTTCCGCGAACGCCTGCTTCAGCTCCGGAACCTCGGCGACGTAGGCGACGATGCGGAGCTCGATCTGCGAATAGTCGGCGGAGATCAGCTTCATCCCCGGCTCGGCGATGAAGGCCGTGCGGATGCGCCGGCCCTCCTCGGTGCGCACGGGGATGTTCTGCAGGTTGGGCTCGGACGACGACAGCCGCCCGGTCGTCGTGGAGGCGAGCGAGAACGACGTGTGGACGCGCTTGGTCTCGGGGTGGATGTAGCCCGGCAGGAGGTCGGTGTAGGTCGACTTCAGCTTGGTGAGCTGACGCCACTCGAGGATTTTCTCCGCCAGCGCGTTGCCGCTCGCCGCCAGCTCATCGAGCACGTCGGCGCCGGTCGCCCACGCGCCGGTCTTGGTTTTCTTGCCGCCGGGCAGGCCGAACTTTCCGAACAGAATGTCGCCGAGCTGCTTCGGCGAGCCGATGGTAAATCGTTCGCCGGCTAATTCATAGATTTCATCCTCGAAACGGGCGGCGGATTG